>JBEAYI010000070.1:0-4403 GCA_041159375.1 Actinomycetota bacterium | reverse complement strand
AAGTTAAAGACTACGACGGACAAACAATTCATCTGCCAGCACTTGCAGCTGAAAACGAGCTAACTCTAGAAATCGAAGGAATCTATTCCAACACTGGTGAAGGTCTGCACCGATTTGTAGATCCTGCCGATAACGAGGTCTATCTCTATACACAATTTGAAACAGGAGATGCTCGTCAGATGTATGCCTGCTTTGATCAACCAGATCAAAAGGCAACCTTCACAATTAGTGCAATCACTCCAAAGCACTGGGAAGTAATCTCAAATTACGACATTGATTCAGTTGCGGATATCGGGACTGAATCTAAGAAGGTGCAATTCAAAGAGTCTCAAGTTATTTCAACATACGTCACAGCAATCGTGGCTGGGCCATACCAACATGTACATGACGAATACGTTGGTGAGAAGACTATTCCTCTCGGAATCTATGCCCGCAAATCATTCTTTAAATATGTAGATGCTGACAATATTTTTAAGGTCACCAAAGAGGGATTTGCTTACTTCGAAAAGACTTTCGGTCTGGCTTATCCATTTGGTAAATATGATCAACTCGCAGTTGCTGAATACAACTGGGGCGCCATGGAAAACGTTGGTTGCGTAACATTTCACGAAGATGTTTTGATTTTCAGAAGTAAGGTGACCGAAAGTAAGCACTTAGGTCGCGCCAGCACAATCCTTCACGAAATGGCGCACATGTGGTTTGGCGATCTTGTCACCATGAAGTGGTGGGAAGACTTGTGGCTTAACGAATCTTTCGCTGAATGGGCTTCATACATGGCAACAAGTGAGGCGACTCAATACACAACTGCATGGACAGAATTCAATGCGCTACGAAAGAACTGGGCATATCGCCAAGATCAGCTATCAACTACTCACCCAATTGCAACAGAGATGAAAGATCTCGAAGATGTAAAGACAAACTTCGATGGAATTTCATATGCAAAGGGAGCATCCGTGCTTCAGCAATTAGTCGAGCACGTAGGCCGCGAAAACTTTATTAAGGGTCTTCGCATTTATTTCACTAAGCACGCATTTAAGAACACAACTCTAAATGACCTCATGGTCGAACTAGAGGCAACTAGTGGACGCGATCTAAAGCCTTGGGCTGCAACATGGTTGCAAACAGCAGGAGTGAACACTCTTCGTCCAGAAATCGAAATCGAATCTGGTATCTATAAGAAACTTGCTATTAAACAAGAAGCACCAACGATGCCTGTTGGCTCAAAGGAGTTACGTCCACATCGTTTGCGCGTTGCACTCTTTGATATCGCTGGAGATTCACTGGTAAAGCGAAAGAGCGTTGCACTAGATATTGCAGGTGCTCTTACTGATGTAACAGAGCTTCAGGGCGAAAAAGAAGCAGACTTAGTCTTAATCAATGATGGTGATTTAACGTATGCGAAGCTGCGCTTCGATGAGCGTTCAATTGCAACACTTAAGTCTCATCTCGGTGGGCTCAACGAACCTCTAGCTCGCGCACTTATTTGGGCATCTCTATGGGATTCAGTTCGAGATGGCGAACTCAGTGCATCTGATTACATTGCTATTGCTTTAAATGCTCTAGGAACAGAGTCAGATATTTCTATCGTTTCTGCAACGAATACGAATATTGAAACAGCCATTTGGCACTACGCAGCACCGGCACATCGCGCCGCTTTGCGTGCAAAGGTTTCTGATGCGCTCAATAAATTCCTCAAGGCATCTGCTGCCGGAAGCGATCATCAACTTGCATTTGCGCGCGGCTTTGCAGAATCTGCAGCAACTCCAGAACAGAGCAAAGAAATTGTTGAAATCCTCAACGGGTCAATTAAGGGACTAACAATTGATGCCGAACTCCGTTGGCACTTAGTTATCTGCGCCGTTAAGCGCGGGCTATTGGGTGCATCAGATATCGATGCAGAGCTAGCAAAAGACAACACAGCACACGGAAAGCAATACGGAGCACTTGCTCACGCTGCTATTCCAACAGCCCAAGCAAAAGAGAAGGCATTCACATCAGTTACGACAGAGAATCTCAGCAACACAATTCACGCCTATACATGCCGTGGATTTAACGTTGCTCTGCAATCTGAATTACTGACTCCATTTATCGATCGCTACTTTGCAATTCTGATTGACCTCTGGAACACCAAGGGTTATGAAATCGCTGAAACAACTGCGACGATGCTATTTCCTGCATTCGTTGTTACTGACGAGACATTGGCAAAGGCTCAAAAGTGGCTCGATGTCACTGGCAAAGATGCGCCAAATGCTCTTCGTCGAGTTATCACCGAGGGTCGAGATGCGCTTGCACGATCACTACGTGCACAAAAGAAGGATGCTTAATTACTCGATATGAGTAATTACTGACTTTGAACTCTTCTTGCGCTTCGCTGTTGCTACGTAAGTAAGCAGTGAGATCACTAAAAACATTACCGTTGGAACTACAACGAATGTAATTATGGTCTCGAGTGCGCTCAGCGCTGGTCCAGGAATAAACCCATCTTCTTGATTAATCATGTTCATGAGATTGATTAGTTTACGCAGTTGCTGCTGCCACGCCAAATGGCTCTAAATACGGCAGCCACGTTTTATCTGTGCGACCTGTGCCAAGAATTCTCCATGCAGCCCCGACTGGTTCGCGTGGCAAAGTACGCAGACGCCAACCTAAATCTTTCAGCGGCTTATCCGCCTTCGTGTGATTGCAACGATGACAAGCAGAGACAACATTTTCCCAATTATGTGCACCGCCACGACTGCGTGGAATTACGTGATCAATTGACGTTGCAGGTGCTGCGCAATAAACGCATCGACCTCCATCTCGAGCAAAAATTGCACGACGAGATAGTGGCACTGAATGGCGATATGGAATTCGAACAAATTTGTTTAATCTAATAACTGAAGGAAGTGCGATTTCACCAGATGAATAACGCAAAACACTTCCAGAGTCTTCAACCATTGTTGCCCGTGAATTCAGGACAAGAATCAGAGCACGGCGATCTGAAATAACACCTAGAGGTTCGTAGGTGGCATTTAGGACCAGCGTCCGCAACATATGCACTCCGATTCTCAGCACGTGGCTCGCACCGATTGGTTTATCTTGCCTCAAAAGGAGCCGACTAGGGGGTATTTCAAGGCAAATTTTTCATGTCAATTTGGTTAGAGTGTGATTTATGAGCGAGAACGTGCAACAGATCTGGCAGTGGTTTAGCGGCTCCCCTTTACGCATTTTGTTAGTCATTGCCGGCGCACTCTTCACTCAATACTTTGGCGGCCGCGCTATTGATCGTGCCATGACTCGTCTGGCATCAGCTGACTTAATTCCTGGCCCAACAAATACAGTTGCTCGACAGAAAGAACGCGCACGAACAACAGGCATGGTCTTATCAAGCACTCTTAATGCAATTATCTGGGTGCTTGCAATTGCAATGGTGCTTGGCGAATTTGGATTTAATCTTGGTCCAATTATTGCATCCGCCGGTGTTATCGGTGTTGCACTCGGTCTTGGCGCGCAAACACTAGTGCGCGACATTCTCTCCGGTATTTTCATGCTGATTGAGGATCAATACGGCGTTGGCGACAAAGTAGATGTTTTAGATGTTAAAGGAACTGTTGAAAAGGTTGGCTTAAGAATTACAACCGTGCGGGATGACAGCGGAACTCTTTGGTACTTGCGAAACGGCGAAATTTTAAAGGTTGGAAATCTTTCTCAATCTGGTTGATTAACCATGGCATTAGCTGCCATTTCAAGGTATTCCCACAACTGACTCTTTAGATCTTCACGAATCTTTAAATCAGCTACAGCCTCTCTCATGCACGATAACCACTCATCACGTGCTTGCGTATCGATATAAAACTCTGCATGACGCATGCGAAGACGCGGATGTCCACGCTCTTCTGTATAGGTTGTTGGACCGCCCCAATACTGTTCAAGAAACATTTTCAGGCGAAGCGCAGCGCCGTGTAGATCATCTTTTGGATACATGGGTGCAATTACAGGGTTTATGGAGACAAGTGCGTAAAAATGTGAAACTAATTGCTCAAATGCTTCGCTTCCAATTTCATCATAGATAGTGCTCACTAAATTACTTTGATTCCTCGAGGTATTCAGCCAAAAATTCGCGTTCTTCATCACTCAGTGGACGAGAGCGCTTTGTTTCAACAGAGACAGCTACCTGAGTGGTTTTTACTCGGGCACGAATAACACCCTTATGAATAATCTCGTACTCCATTTCAAAGGAGGCATTGCCGATTCGTGTAATCCAAATCTGGCAATCAACATCCATGCCGCCGTCATAAATAGGTTCGATGTAATCAACTTCGGCACGAGCAACAACCATGTCTGCAAGCAAGGGATTCTTCCCAGCTTTCTGACGAGAGAACCATGTGAAATCTGAACGTGCTTCTTGGGCATACGTTAAATAC
>JBEAYI010000006.1:0-14357 GCA_041159375.1 Actinomycetota bacterium | reverse complement strand
TGCAATGTGTTTACAAGGTCACAGCCATCGTCAAATACTTGATGTGGTTCGATGTCAAGAGCAGCATTGATGTGAGAGTAATACCCATCACGATCAACAGCGTTGCGTGCAAAAACACTAATTCCAAATTCATGAACGAGTGCGGCCGCAGTGTCATCTTGTGTTGAGAGTGGGTTTGATGCACAAAGTGCGATTTCCGCTCCACCAGCTTTGAGGACGCGCATTAAGTTTGCTGTCTCTGTAGTTACGTGCATGCATGCTGCAATGCGTACTCCAGTAAATGGTTGAGATTTTTCAAAGCGCGCGCGTATTTGTGCAAGTACAGGCATGTTGCGCTCTGCCCATTCAATGCGCTTGCGACCTTCTGCAGCTAGTGATGCATCTGCAATATCGTGCTTTGGAATTGTTGCTGTCACTGGTGAATTCACGAACGTTCTCCTTTTAGGTTAAGTACATATGTTGTTAGACGTGACCTAAGGGGTAGGGCTCTACAGTGTTAGGCGGCTAGGTGCTTAGGTTACTGGTATTGCTTATAAAGTGAGAACTCAAGCTCTCATTTTCTAACTGTGGCGAGTACCTCTTTTTTGATTTTCTCCATGCGGGCAAGGTCCTTGGCTTCTACATTGAGGCGAAGCAGTGGCTCTGTATTTGAGGGGCGCAGGTTAAACCACCACGTATCTCCATTGACGGTCAATCCATCTAGGTGATCGATTGTGACTGAATCAAGTCCCGCATATTTTTTTTCAATAACACTCATTGAATGTTGCGCGTCCTTAACCTTTGAATTTATCTCACCACTTGAAAAATACCTTTGATACGGCTTCAGCAATTTCGATAATGAACCTTTGGAAGATCCAAGTGCTGCGATTGCATGAAGCGCGGCCAATGCACCTGAATCCGCTTTCCAGAAATCCTTAAAATAAAAATGTCCCGAATGCTCTCCACCAAAGATTGCACCGCTTTGAGCCATCATTGCTTTGATGTATGAGTGTCCGACTCGTGAACGCAGCGCTGTACCTGAATTTTCTTCTATGACTTCAGCAACCGAACGAGAAGAAATAAGGTTGTAGATTATTGAAGAACCAGGGTGCTTTTTTAGTTCGCGCTCTGCAATAAGTGCAGTGAGGTCTGAAGGATTTACCGTCTCGCCCTTTTCATCGACTAGGAAGCAACGATCAGCATCTCCGTCAAATGCCAATCCAATATCGGCCCCGTGTTTTATGACGGCCTTCTGCAAATCTCTAAGATTTTTCGCATCAATTGGGTTGGCTTCATGATTTGGAAATGTTCCATCCAATTCAAAATACATAGGAATAATCTCAAGATTTAGACCGTCAAAAATTGCAGGGGCTGTGTATCCAGCCATTCCGTTTCCTGCATCAATTACTACCTTAAGTTTTCTAATGTCAGATACATCAACAAGTGAATGTAAATGATTCACATAATCAGCTAATAGGTTGCGTTCGCTCTCTTTGCCAACACTTCCGAATGAAATAGGTGAACCTGAGCGCACAAAGTTTTCAATTGTTACCAATCCTGATTCTTTTCCGATTGGCCTAGCACCGCTTAAACATAACTTAATGCCGTTGTACTCAGCCGGATTGTGACTTGCCGTGAACATGGCACCCGGCATATTTAATTTACCTGCCGCGAAATACAACATATCTGTAGACGCTAGACCGATTCGAATGACATCTAGGCCAAGTGAGGTAACTCCAGCAGAAAATGCATCTGCAAGTTGTGGCGATGAAGGACGCATATCTTCACCAACAACAATTGTGCCCGGTTCGCGTTCTTGAATAATGAAACGTGCAAAAGCCGCACCAGTTGCAAAAGCAAAGTCAGGAGTTAATTCGCTTCCGACGAGTCCGCGTATGTCATACGCCTTGAAAATATCTGGAATATCAGTCGAACCCATAGTGCAAAGTCTAGGACGGAACTGCGCGCAAATGTCCTCGGCGACCGAGTGACGTTGCAGCACTTGCACTGCTCTGTGGGCTATCGGTGATAATTTCTTTTGATCCCACTTCGCGAACAGCATCAGCGATTGCCATCAAATCATCTTGTGTTGGACCACTGTGGTGATCGTCGGTGGACGCTTTAATTACATTCCATCCATTAGGCACAGTTAAACGCTCTCCATGTTTTTCACATAAATCATAAGCATGCGGTTCAGAAAAAGTAGCGAGTGGACCAAGTACTGCTGTTGAATCGGCATAGTTATAGGTCAGAGTCATCGTTGCAGTGAGTCGACAACTAGTGCGCGAACATGCGCGCCCATAACGTGAACTCAAAGTCATAAACAGAAGGTTAGTGGGGACTCCACTAAAAACTTGGGATTATCAAGGATTTAAAACGCGAATGTTTGCTGTCGGAATCACAGATTTTGTTAGAACGCTTCCGGCGATGAGGGGTATCGATCCAAATCCATTGACTGAACCCTGAAGTGCAGAGGCGTAGGTATTTTTGCTGACTTTAATGAAAGTCAGATTTCGAGCATTGCCTGGAACGCGCCAAAATGCAATGTCATCTCCTTGAACAATTTTGCGAACTTTCTTGCCACCTACAACACTGAATTCGATTTCAACGTTGATGCTATCTCCCATAAATGCGAGTAACGGTGACATGCCAGTCATTGCTATCGCGAATGGGGTCAAAGCTGGTACCGAAGAACTCCAAACAAAATCTCTTCCGACATTGGCAAATACTCCAGCGACAACGGGCTCATCTGAAGTAATTCGAACTCCATAAACCGAGGAACTTACTGAAGGCGAAATTGGGAAATTCATCACTTGCCCTTTTTTAACGATGATGTCATCGAATCCAACCGGAGTAAATCGTCCGTCACCTGAAACAATTTCAACGCTGACATTTGCATCCGCGTCTCCCGGTGCCAACATTCGCAGTTGCTGCACTGGAGCATTTCTAACTTTCGGCTGAAGTGGAACTGCAGGAATGAAAACTTCCTTAGATGGGGCAACTCCTGGACTTACAAGATCGCCTCCTAATGTGCGAAGGCCTTTACCTCGCTCATCAACAACAAAAGAATTTAAACGACCCGCACGTGAAAGAACTTTGATAACAATTGATGATTCACCCGGTGCAAGTGAATCTAAGCCAATTGATTCGCTTGAATTAGCTTTTACACTGACAACCTTTGATGTAACTGGTGATCCACCACTCCAAACAAAAACATCGGCTACAGATTCACTGAGCCCGCTATTTACGAGTATCAATTTTCCACGAGCAGTTATGTCGGCTGCTCCCCCAACAAACCATTGGCTTGCGGCAGGGTTTGAACAAATAGTTCCGCCCGCCCAAGAGCCTGCTCTGCTCTGCCAAATAATTGGAGTGATTCCTTGTGCATCTACAAGAATTGGATCTCCAGGTACAGGTATACGAAGTGCTCTGGAACTAAAAAACTTTGATGATGTTGAACCGACACGTTTAATTCTTGTCTCACGCGAACCAAGGGAGACTTGAGATGACAAACCACTCAAAGTTGCTGGGCACACAACTGATGGATAACTCTCCGAAAACTTTTGGCGAGAAATTGTTCCACTGAGCGTATTTGACGTAGCAATGAGCAAGCCCAGTGAGAGAGCAACAATTGCGAATCTTCTTAACTTCATGTCAGCTCGCTTTCTGACATTTCACGGCGTTTTCGTCCAGCCGGAGCCGCAAGAACAATTAAAGTCACTAAGAAAATGAACTGTAGAGATAATAGCCCGCGTCTTACAGTGCCATCGTGAAGAAGTGAGATTTCACCTGGTTCGGTAACAATAAACTGCGGAAAACCATTTGCGTCTTTACTGCGCTCTAAGTTAAATCCATTTTGAAATACTTTCCAGGATTTGCTGTACGAATCTGTCAGCAAGATAGTTCCTGGAGAATAAATCTGTGTTCGCGTTCCTACAGTTGTGCTTGGGATTTCAGTAACTTTGCCAGTTGAATCAATAAAGTTAATTCGACCAAGCGCATCATTTACTTTCCAGACAATTCCCGCGTCAGTAGCTGAAGATCTAACAAATCCACCAAGTCCATCAATAGTGCGCACAACTTCTTTATTGGTTGGACTCTTAGCAAAGACATATTTAATTCCATAGCGACCCAATACACGTGAAGCTGAAATTCCACTTCCGTCAGCAATTTCTCGAATGGCATTAGTTATTTCAGAGGATTCGGCTGGAGCGATATCAGGCTCTCCAAGTAAAACATCGTGGCCGCGAGCTAAGAAGTATTGCAACGTGTTTATGTCATTGCTCTTTACTTGACGCAAAACAATTGTTTTGGCTCCATCTTCAACCCCTAGAAATGCTGGCAAAACTTTTGTATCTGTAGAGCGCAATGGAGAATCGGCACCTGCTGTTACGAGCCATGAGACAGTGGAGACTGAATACAAAGCTGTAACTATCACGAGTAACCCAGCAAGAATGTGGCGATAATGGAAATTGGTAACAACTAAAACTTCGCGTAAGCGATCTAAGATCATAACTCCAGCCGCTACTGAACAAATTGTTGCTATTGCTATAAATGAACCCGTCCACGTGCGAACAGGTGATGAGTTTCCGTGACCTGAAATTGATAACGAACCAATGATCACAGCTGCCGCAATTGCGCCGCATCCGAAATATGAAATAACTTTTGCTTTGGTCGATGAAAAGAGTCCAACTATTAAAACGAGTGAGATTGGACTAATTGACCACCATGGTAAAGCGCCAGTTCCTCCTGGATTTGAAAAGAGTGCAAAGTTTGGCCCTCCTCCAGCAATTGCTAATCCTGGTTCGAGGAAAAGATTCTTTGGGCTAAACAAGGTTGAAAATGACCATGGAACGCTGACAAGTAAAGGAGCTATAACAAGTGCGAGGCGTCGCATTAACCTGTCGTGGAAGAATCGAATATTTCCATATTTTAGGAAGTCAAAGATTGTTACTACCAAAGTTGCTACAAATACATAAACGAATACCTGCATGGAGAACATGAAAGCAAGTGAGAGCACTAAAGCTAGAAGAAATACCTTGCGCCATGATGTAGCTTCAATGGTTAGCCAATCTCTAATCAGTAATCCTATGTATGGCAACAAAATGAGTGTGACGACAGTTCCGATACGTCCAGAATTGATGCTTGCAATGGCTACTGGTGAAATCGCATACAGGAAGCTAGCGGCGACACGTAACCAATTGTGAGAGGTAAGTTTCGAGAAGAGCCTAAAGCTTGCGAGCATAAAAATGAGTGGCGCAAAGAAAAACAAGAACGTAATAAATAAATTTGCTTTCCCAAGGAAAATGGTCGAACCAAGTGCGACTACTGCAATCCATGCAGGTGCACCTTGGTCGGTTCCCATTCCAATTTGGTGCCAGGATTCAAAGTACATTTTCCACAAATCACTGGCACCTGCTGGCGTCTGCACAAGTGCGCCACCTAGAAGTGAGCCATATCGTTGACGTGACCAAATAGCGATAAGAATTAATATCGCAAAACCCGCCAGAGCTTTAGGTTGCTTAAAGATGGTCCACCATCTGCCAGTTTTAGAAGGCGTCAATAAATCTTCATCCTCATTAAGCAGATCAAGAACTGTGCTCGTCTCAGAAACCGTGGGCAATAAAGTGCTGCGAATTGAATCAAATAATCTTTCGGTCGCTGCTCTGATTTGATTACGGCGATGTGGAATGAATTCTTTAACTACGCGCGCTGAAAGCAATCTATGAGATTTCCTAAATTTTCGAGCACTTGCAAGTTCGCGTGGATGAATCACAAGTGTTGCAAGAGCCAAAAGCTCATCGCTTGCGTATCCCGGAAGCTTTGCAAGCAAGTATCCGATTGCACGTGCCGTAGCGGAACCAAGTAATTGCAATACAACCCACGGCAACATCCACCACGTTGAATTGACGAGCAATACGTATGCAGCATTTCGGCGATCAAGAAGTAACGGCCTGTGCAGGAAAGCTTCTTTTACATCTGCAGAACGGCGTTCAGAGGCTGCGGCTTGTGCGTGAAAACCTTTGGCATCACTTACTGCAATAACTGAGTGCCCTGCAACACGTGCGCGCCAACCAAAATCAACATCATCTCTAAATAGGGAAAGGTTTGGATCAAAGCCACCGAGCTCTACAAATACATCACGTCGAACAAGTGCACCTGCAGTGCTCACTGCTAATACATCGCGAACGCCATCGTGTTGACCTTGGTCATACTCGTGCGGTTCTAGTCCTGTCCAGCGAGCGCCATCGGATGCAATGCTTACGCCGATTTCGAGTAGATGTGATTTGTCATGCCAACCTAATAACTTCGGCCCCGCCATAATCGCTTGTGGTTTTTCTTCGATGGCTTCGAGCAATTTCTTCAACGCATCAGGATGCATTGAGCAGTCATCATGCAAAATCCAGAGCCATTCATTTTCCGGCGAAGTTGGCGCTGGCAAAGTTTGTATTGCAGCCCAAATCGCATCTCCGAAACCAGATTCGCGATCAAGTGTGAGAGTTGGAATTTTTGCACCTTTAAGAAGTGCAGCAGATGAATCAGTTGAACCTGTATCTACAGCGAGAATTTGATCTGAAGATCTTTTCTGCGAAGTAAGGGAGGCGACAACTTCAGGTAACCAGAGAGCACCATCATGTACAACGAGAATTGCCGTGACGTGACGTAAATCTTCTGCGGCTTTTAAGGCCATAACATGAACCTGCTTTTCGCTCGAGATCCTTTGCTGCGATTAAGCAGGACGGCGCTTTAGACGACGGCGTTCGCGTTCTGAAAGTCCGCCCCAGATTCCAAAGCGTTCATCATGTGCAAGTGCATATTCCAAACATTGTGAACGAACGTCACATGAAAGACAGACTCGCTTTGCTTCACGAGTTGATCCGCCTTTTTCAGGAAAGAATGCTTCTGGATCTGTCTGTGCGCATAGTGCGCGTTCTTGCCATGAGAGCTCAACGCTCTCTCCGGAGATAAGTTGAATGATTGGGCCTGAGGAAAAAGTATTTGAGGAAGTCGAGGAAGTAGGTGCCTGTTTCTGTGAATCTTGTGGGCGGATCGGCATAGTGTCGATTCTCCTTGTAATTCATCGGCTTCATCCCTTGTGGATGTGGCCTACTAAGAGTGAATTACACGCTTGTAATCCCTGTAAGTCAAGTCGGGGAGCGTAATACTTGAGCGTGAAATTAGCCTAAATCAGAGGTTGAGGGGCGAAATTAACTCATTTGAATAGTAATTGCCGATGATTTTTGAATCTTTTGGAACATGCGACCCTGGTGCAACAAAGCTATTTCTTATTTCAGATCCCGCGCCAACGTCTACTCCGGCGCAAATAATGCTTCCGCTGATAAGTGTATTTTCATCAATATTGCAGTGCTGACCCACGCTGGTCCCGTCTTGAAGGATTACTGATGCCGCGATCCTAGATGTTGTATCTACCTTAAATTCACCGCCGACTAAGTGCTTAGAGCCTGCAAGTAAGGCGCGAGGTGTTCCGATATCTAGCCAATATGCATCTTCAACATAGCCATAAATCTTTTTTCCTGCAGCAACAAGGGCTGGAAAAACATCGCGCTCAACACTTACAACTGTGTCGGCAGCAATTGTTTCAATCACAGAGGGATGAAAAACGTAAGAACCAGCATTGATCGTATTGGTGATTGGGTTCTCCATTTTTTCTAAGAACGCAGTCACTCGACCGTTTTCATCAACTGGTACGCATCCATATGCTCTCGCATCATCAACGTGCGTCAGATGCAAAGTGACATCTGCTTGATGATTAACGTGCTCTTGAATTTGCTTACCAAGATCGTGCGAACTCAATACATCGCCATTAAAAATCACAATCGGTTCATCTGATCCAGCAGTTAAATTCAAGGCTGTGGCTGCATTTTTGATAGCTCCACCAGTTCCGAGTGGAGTTTCTTCAACGGCGTATCGAAGGTCCAATCCCCACTTCGAGCCATCTCCAAAATATGGAGTGAAAACTTCGGAGAGATAAGAGGTTGCCAAAACAATTGTTTTAATGCCTGCTCGCTTTGCAGCAATTAATTGATGCTCTGTCACTGGCAAACCTGCAATTGGAAGCATGGGTTTTGGCGTGTCATGAGTTAAAGGCATGAGGCGCGTGCCCATTCCGCCGACAAGTAAAATTCCGAGAGCCATTTACTGGGCTTTCGAAGCTGTAATACGAGCTGCTGCATCTGCAATTGCTTTATCTGTTGCAGTCATTGCGATTCGAACATGTTGTGCGCCATCTGTGCCATAGAAAATTCCAGGTGTTACTAAAATTCCTAGTTGAGCAAGGGCTTCGACAGATTTCCATGAATCTTCGCCGCGAGTACACCAGATATAAAGCCCTGCTTCAGAATGCTCAATGCGAAATCCAATGGACTCAAGTGCTGGCGCAAGAGTTTTACGTCGCTGGTTATAGCGATCTCGCTGTGCGAGCACATGAGTGTCATCACTGAGAGCGGCAATCATTGCGTGCTGAATTGGAAGCGGCACCATCATGCCTGCATGTTTTCTGATTTCAAGTATTTTCTTAATCAAGGATGGATCGCCAATAACAAAGGCTCCGCGGTATCCCGCCATCGACGAGCGCTTTGAAAGTGAATGAACAGCCAAAATATTTGAATTCTGGCCATCTGTATAACTCAGAATCGAAACCGGTTTAGCAGTATCGCCAAACTCTAGATAACACTCATCGCTGACTACGGGAGTGTTGTGTGCGCGCGAATAGCTAATTGCCGCTTTGAGTTCGGACTCTGTGTGTACTCGACCTGTTGGGTTAGATGGTGAATTTATCCATGCTAAATCTGAATCGGGCCATGACCGTGCATCGAGATCTACTGCTAATGGCTCAGCACCCGCGATTATTGCTCCTACGTTATAAGTTGGATAAGCCACTTTCGGAATGAGAACTTTTTTAGATTGTAAAAAGGTAGGAAGCCAAGCAACAAATTCTTTGGAACCAATTAATGGCAAAACATCGAAATCACCTGTTGCGCCTAATCTATTAACAGCCCACTTCTTAATTGCATCTCGCAACTCTTGAGTGCCTGCAGTTAATGGATAACTCGGAGAGTTGGAATGCTCGGCTAAAGATTTCTGAATGATTTCCGGGGTTGGATCAACAGGAGTTCCTTGCGATAGATCAATTATTCCTGCGCTATGTTTGCGCGCTAGATCTCCAAAGGGCGCTAACGCATCCCACGGAAAATCTGGAAGTTTCAGTGCACGCGCCTTTACTCGCTCTTTGCGGGAGCAGTTACAACGTCAGCGTGATCTTTATTTGTAGGACCAACTTTTGCTGCGCCACCAGGTGAACCTAGTTCGACGAAGAACTCGCTATTAACTTTCTGGAAATCTTTCCATGGACCAGGAACATCATCTTCGTAATAGATTGCTTCAACGGGACATACTGGTTCACACGCACCGCAATCAACGCATTCATCTGGCTGGATGTACAACATGCGATTGCCTTCATAGATGCAGTCCACTGGGCACTCTTCGATGCAGGACTTGTCCTTCACATCGATACATGGTTGGGCAATCACATACGTCACGAGAACAGCCTCCCTTAAAACTCTTTGCCTGGCTTACGCAGCCATTTCTATAGCGCGATTGTAATGCGAAGCCCCTGTAACTCGCGAGTTTGGCGTGGGCGATTATCGTTACACCTGTGAAGGTTCACATATGAAGGCTCCGATTGGTGCGCGAGTAAGTATTCGCTTCCACGATCCCGAAGGTGGATTTCGCGACCTTGTTGGATATTTAGAGTCTGAGAATTCACTTCGTAATCGACATGGTGAGCTCATCGAATTTGATGTTGAAAAAATTGCTATATATAAAGTTATCGAAGAAAAAATCCACTCGGCCGGCCATGGTGCTCCTCTTTCTATTCGCATTCAAGAGTTAGAAAGAATCTTGACCGCGACTTGGCCGCCATTGCGTCAGGAATTCTTCGGTAAATGGTTAATTCGAACTTCTGGAAAATTCACGATGCGTGCTAATTCTGTTTTGCCAAGTGGGAAAGCGCCCTATGGAGAACCATCACAAGACATAGATTCATCCATTGCCCATGTAATTACGCATTATGAAAAAGAAGGCCTTGCGCCAATATTTGCAATCCCTTTACCAACGTATGCGGATTTAGATTCCAAACTCTTTGAACAAGGGTGGATTGAAAAAGTGCGAGCTCATGTAATGGTGACAGACATTGCAGAACATGTTTTTGGCCAATCAAAATTCAAAACTTTGATATCAGATAACTTTGATGAGTCGTGGCTGGCGTTGCAAGAAGATCATGGAGTTGCCGAACTAATGCGGGGATATCCGGCTCTATATGCATCCGTATTTGATGGCGAGAAACTAATCGGAGTTGGACGCACTGCACATGCAGAAGGTTGGAGCGCGCTCTCGAGAGTTTTTGTTGATCCGCAATATCGTGGACAAGGTGTAAGTAAACTCATTGTTAATGCGCTCCTGCAGAGTTCTTTAGAAGCTGGAATCAAAAAATCCGTCCTGCAAGTAGATTCAAAGAATTCAACAGCAATCAATCTGTACACATCACTTGGCTTTGATTTTCACCATGAGTACGTCTACAGGAGTTACCAAAAAACTTTGCAAATACTCTCAGAGGGTTGCTGCTAATGGTCTTATCAATTTATGACACTTTTTCTCGCAAACCAAGTGAAATTTCATCGCGCGAGGGAATCGTCACGATGTATTGCTGCGGTCCAACCGTGTATCGAGATGCTCACGTAGGTAATTTGAGAACCTTTTTATTGAGCGATCTGATTGCTCGCACAATTCGCTTGAGCGGACTATCGGTTGAGATGATTCAAAACATTACAGATGTCGGTCATATGTCCGATGATTTCCAAGAAGACAAGATGTTAGAACAGTCTAAGAAAGAGAAGATTGATCCCTTTGCGATTGCTCGAAAGTATGAAGATCGCTTCCATCACGACCTTGCGAATCTAAACATCATTGCCGCTCAGAAATATCCACGAGCAAGTGAGTCAATTGAACTTATGCACGAAATGATTTCAGAATTAATTCAGAAAGGCGCTGCATACGTCGGCGAAGATAAGTGCGTCTACTTTGATGCGCAATCTTTTGCTGGGTACGGACAAATAAGTGGCAACCGGTTAGACGCACTTAAACCCGGCCATCGATACGAGTATGTTGAAGATGGCGCAAAGAAGTTTCATGCTGATTGGGCTTTATGGAAAGCAGCCGGAAATCGAAAAGAGATGATTTGGGATTCTCCATGGGGACCTGGATTTCCAGGTTGGCACATCGAATGTTCTGCAATGTCCCTCAAATTCTTACATGGTCACGTCAATGTTCATGTGGGCGGAATTGATTTACGTTTTCCTCACCATGAAAATGAGCGAGCACAATCAAACTCCATCACAGGTGTTGAAAGTGTCGACCTCTGGGTTCACGGCGAACACCTCTTATTTGAAGGTCGAAAAATGTCAAAGAGTGCAGGCAATGTCGTATTACTCGATGACGTAATCACTAAGGGTTTTGATCCTCTTTCATTGCGCTTATGCTTTTTGGAAAATCGATACAGATCCCAAATGGATCTTTCATGGCAATCCATTTCTGCCGCCCACGAAACTATTAAACGCTGGCGGAGCAAAGTTGCGGGCTGGGGAATTGTTCAGAACAGCGATGTGGATCCCGCTGTGCTGGCGTATCTTGAAAATGATTTAGATACTCCTCGAGTTATTACTTACTTGCGTGCGCTTGAAAAAGATGCGGGCGCCAGTGATGTTCAAAAAGCCAACGCATTTGCTTACGCCGATCAGGTTTTGGGATTAGACCTCACTCGCGCACCGGAAGTTCGTGAATTACCTTCTGATTTAAAAAATCTCCTAAACGAACGTGAAGCTGCTAGGTCTGCAAAGAATTGGGCGCTCAGTGATGAATTGCGTGCAACTCTTGAAAGTGCAGGATTGGAAATATCCGATTCAGCATCGGGTCAGAGTTGGAGTTGGCGATAGTTAAGCGGGAAGCGCAATAACAATGAAGAGCGCTACTAGTCCAAGAAAAACTAGAGCACTACCCTCCGGATTACCTTGTACCAAGAGTTCATTGCCAACACCAAAACTTGATGCTCGCCAGAGAATTAGTGCCCATGCAATTGATGCGATTAATTTAAATGATCGTGCACCATAGTGGCGACCGATTGCCCAAATAGTGGATGCAGAACCAACGATGGCAATTACTAAACCAACGGGTGGATAAAAAATATGTAAAAGCACGGCAGCAATTCCTGCCAAGAGTCCTAGTGCAGCTGAATAAATCATTCTCATGCTGGATTAACTCCTGCAAATAAATCAGTTTCTCGTCCATGAGAATCAAAAGGTTCAGTTTTATTACCGTGAACAAGTGAGTAATACTCATGTCCCCATACTTGTTGCCCAAGATTATTTGAAAGTGCAAAAAATGGTCCATCTAATTCAATTTGAGTTGCGTGTGCCGCCATGGCTTTCATCTTTAAATCAACATACTTAGTGCCATCAATCATGGCCGTGACAAGTTCATCATCTTTGGCGAATGGGAGATCATCAACACTCTCTGCACCAAAAAAGCTTGAGCCAATTTCTTTCATCTTCTCGATACCTTCGGCCAATACAGATTTAGGCATCGCATTCCAATAAATTTTTGATACTTTCCACTTCGCTAACTCACTTGCTCGCATCGCAACACGATGAGCTTGAATATGATCAGGATGCCCATATCCCCCAATTTCATCATAAGTAACTAGAACGTGGGGTTTGACTTCCTCGATGACTTTAACGAGATGTGCAGCTGCTGTATCTAGATCTGCTTGCCAGAACACATCTGGGCGATTATTTGGTTCTGTGCCCATCATGCCGCTATCTCTGAATTTTACTGAGCTATTTCCAAGGAATCTAAAGTCCTTAATTCCTAAAGCGTCCATTGCATTTTTGAGTTCTACTTCACGATGTTCCCCGAGTGAATCTGTATGCGTACTAGCTAAATGATTTAGATCTGAAACAAGTACTTCACCTTCTTCACCACGCGTGCAGGTGACAAGAGTGACATCTGCTCCGAGATCAGCGTACATCGCCATAGTTGCACCATTGTTAATGGTTTCATCATCAGGATGTGCGTGAACTAAAAGTAGACGAAAACCCTTATAGCTATCGCGCACTTAGTACACCGGTAATGAGGTATCAATTTGTTTAGCCCACGCGACTACACCACCGCTTACGTGCGTAGCATCGGCGAAACCTGCACTCTTAAGAATTGCTAAACATTCAGCAGATCTGACTCCAGATTTACAGTGCAAAATGATTGGTTTGTCTTGCGGTAAACCAGCAAGTGCGCTTCCGTCAAGGAAACCTTGCTTAGGAATCAAGACTGAACCAGGAATTCTTACTATTTCAAACTCACTTGGCTCACGAACATCGATGAGTAAGAAGTTTTCCTTCTTATCAATTTTTGTCTTGAGATCTGAAACAGAAATAGTTGAATCCTTGACAGCAACTTCTGCAGCGTCAGATAAAACTCCACAAAATGCTTCATAATCTGGAAGCAGTGCTGTTTGAGAAGGCTTTTCACTGCAGAGTGGGCACTTAGGATCTTTGCGCACCTTTATCTTGCGATAAGACATCTCGAGTGCGTCATAAATCATTAGTTGACCAATAAGTGGTTCACCAATTCCAGTTATTAACTTAATGGCCTCTGTTGTTTGAATTGATCCAATAGATGCGCAAAGGACTCCGAGTACGCCACCTTCTGCGCAACTTGGAACCATTCCTGGAGGTGGTGGTTCTGGATAAAGACAGCGGTAGCAAGGACCGTATTCGGCCCAAAAAACACTTGCTTGTCCATCAAAGCGATAGATAGAGCCCCACACGTAAGGTTTTTTCAAAAGAACGCATGCATCATTTACTAAATATCTCGTGGCGAAATTATCTGTTCCATCAACAATTAAGTCGTACTGCGCAAAGATTTCCATAACGTTATCGGTATCAAGTCGAACTTCATGAACCACTACATTCACATGTGGATTGATTTCAGCAATTTTTTCTTTGGCTGAAAGTGCCTTGCTCTTTCCGATATCGCTTTGGCCATGAATGATTTGTCGTTGAAGATTTGATTCGTCGACCGTATCGAATTCAACAATTCCAAGTGTTCCAACACCAGCTGCAGCCAAGTACATAAGCGCAGGTGAACCAAGTCCGCCCGCACCAACGCAGAGAACTTTTGCATTCATTAAACGTTGCTGACCCGCCATCGCAACATCAGGAATAATTAGGTGACGGCTATAGCGACGCACTTCATCAACTGTAAGCGCCGGGCCTTTTTCAACTAATGGTGGGATATTCATAACCGTC
>JBEAYI010000069.1:0-5626 GCA_041159375.1 Actinomycetota bacterium | reverse complement strand
TCCGCCCACAGCCTTCCTCCAAAGCGCTTGGGCCGTCGGTGGGTCTCCGTACCTTCTGGACCGACACCAACGTCATATGACGTTTCATCGAAAGGAAAGAAGTGGCTACTGAAAAAAGTAATGACAAAGCTACAGAAAAAGCACAATCAGATCGTTCCAAAGCCCTAGACACAGCCCTTGCTCAGATTGAACGTCAGTTTGGTAAGGGTTCGGTTATGAAGATGTCAGAGCGACAGAATCAAGTTGTTGAAGTTATTCCAACTGGTTCAATCGGACTCGACATCGCACTTGGAATTGGTGGTCTTCCACGTGGTCGCGTTGTAGAAATCTACGGACCAGAGTCTTCAGGTAAGACAACACTTACATTGCACGCAATTGCAAACGCACAAAAAGCTGGCGGTATCTGTGCATTCATCGATGCTGAACACGCATTCGATTCAGAGTACGCAAAGAAGCTCGGCGTTGATATTGATGCACTCCTTGTTTCGCAACCAGATACTGGTGAACAAGCTCTTGAAATTATGGACATGCTTGTTCGCTCTGGCGCACTTGATTTAGTTGTCGTTGACTCAGTAGCAGCACTTGTTCCACGCGCTGAAATTGAGGGCGAAATGGGAGATTCACATATGGGTCTTCAGGCTCGCTTGATGTCACAGGCACTACGCAAAATTACTGGTGCACTTCATCAATCAAAGACCACAGCAATTTTCATTAACCAGCTACGCGATAAAATCGGCGTCTTCTTCGGTTCTCCAGAGACCACAACTGGCGGTAAGGCCCTTAAGTTCTACGCTTCCGTTCGTTTAGATATCCGTCGCATCGAAACGCTTAAAGATGGCCAAGACGCAGTCGGTAACCGCACTCGCGTGAAGGTTGTTAAGAACAAGATGGCTCCACCATTTAAGCAAGCAGAGTTCGACATTATTTACGGCACTGGTATTTCACGTGAAGGATCACTTATCGATCTTGGCGTTGAAATCGGTATCGTCAAGAAATCTGGAGCTTGGTACACATACGAAGCAGATCAATTGGGTCAAGGCAAGGAAAACTCCCGTGCCTTCCTTATCGATAATCCAGATCTCGCTAATGAAATCGAATCAAAGATTCGTGCGCACGTTGATTTCTAATTAGCCTTGATTTCGTAAAGGTTGAAAGAGGCGAAGGCTCCGACCCTTACTCAGTAGCTCACACAATTGCACTCAATGCACTTGTGACCAGAGCCAAGAGTAAGGGCGAGCTTCTCGCTCACCTTAAAAAGCGCGGCGTTGAAGATGATGTTGCTCAAGCAACCATCTATAAATTGACCGAATCTGGACTACTCAACGATCAAGATTTTGCCCAGCAGTGGGCTGAGTCTCGTACGCGTTCAAAGAAATTATCCAAGCGAACGATTGCCGGAGAGTTGCGCCAACGCGGCGTTGATCAAGAGAGTATTGATTTAGCGCTTGAAGGTATTACCGATGAGAGCGAATTTCGAATGGCCTTTGAACTTGGCATGCGTAAGTTATCAACGATGTCACGCCAAGAACCCGAAGTTCAGATACGCAGAATTGAATCTCTTCTTGCTCGTAAGGGTTTTGGATACTCAACGATTTCTCGCGTCATGCGAGAGTTAGATTTACTTAACTAGTTTTTACTTAAGTGCTCAGTAAGGCGTGCAGCAGTTGCAACTACAGCTGCGGCATGAACTCGACCAGGTTGTCTGCCTAATCTTTCTATTGGGCCACTGATACTTACAGCGGCAATAACTTTTCCATTTGGCCCACGCACAGGCGCTGAAACAGAAGCAACACCTGCTTCACGTTCACCAACAGATTGCGCCCAACCTCGACGACGATCAGCGGCTAATTGGGCCGCAGTAAAACGCGCGTTAGTGAGTCCGCGGTGAATTTTCTCTGAGTCTTCCCATGCCAATAAAATCTGCGCAGCTGAGCCTGCTTGCATCGTTAGCGCCGAACCAACTGGAACACTGTCGCGAAGTCCAGATAAACGTTCGGCAACTGCAACACAAATTCGTACATCTCCTTGACGGCGATATAACTGTGCGCTTTCACTTGTGGCATCTCTTAGTGCTGCTAGCGCAGGAGCTGCAACGGCAATTAATCGATCTTCTCCCGCCGCACTTGCTAATTCTCCAGAGCGCTTGCCGAGAATAAAACGCCCAGTGAGATCTCTGGAAACTAACCTGTGGTGTTCGAGTGCAACTGCTAAACGGTGTGCGGTAGGGCGGGCAATCCCAGTGGCGGCTACTAACTCTGCGAGGGAGTGCGGACCTGATTCAAGGGTGGTTAAAATTGCTACGGCTTTATCTAATACGCCGACTCCGCTATTATTTCTATCCACGATACGATATTAGCATCTCAATAAATGAGATGTCCACAAGGAGCCTTGGATGTCTAAGACGTTAGCGGAAAAGATTTGGGACGAACATATTGTTCGTCGCGCAGATGGCGAACCAGATCTTTTGTACATCGATCTTCATCTCATTCATGAAGTAACAAGCCCACAAGCTTTCGATGGGTTGCGCCTTACAAACCGACCAGTGCGCAGACCTGATCTGACAATTGCTACAGAAGATCACAACGTTCCAACACTTAATATTGATAAACCAATTGCAGACCCAGTATCAAAACTTCAAGTAGATACTTTGCGCGCAAACTGCAAAGAGTTTGGTGTTCGTATTCACTCACTTGGAGATGCCGAACAAGGAATTGTTCACGTGGTTGGACCGCAGCTTGGATTAACGCAACCAGGTATGACAATTGTCTGCGGAGATTCCCACACCTCAACTCATGGAGCTTTTGGGGCTTTAGCTTTCGGAATTGGAACGAGTGAAGTTGAACATGTTTTGGCAACACAAACTCTTCCGCTGATTCGCCCAAAGACGATGGCAATTAACGTTGAAGGCTCTTTGAAACCAGGAGTAACGTCAAAAGATATTATCTTGGCAATCATTGCAAAAATTGGCACAGGCGGCGGCCAAGGATATGTTTTGGAGTATCGCGGTTCTGCAATCCGTGCGCTTTCAATGGAAGCTCGTATGACAGTGTGCAACATGTCCATCGAAGCAGGTGCACGTGCTGGATTGATCGCTCCAGATGAAAAAACATTTGAATACATCAAGGGCAAACCACATGCACCGAAGGATTTCGATGCAGCTGTTGCTTATTGGAGCACGCTTTACAGTGACGCTGATGCGAAATTCGATGTTGAAATCAATCTTGATGCAAACGAACTAGAACCATTTGTTACATGGGGAACAAACCCCGGACAGGGTTTGCCTCTCAATGCATCCGTTCCAAATCCTGCAGAAATTACTGATGCGGAAGAACGTGGTGCAGCCGAGAGGGCTCTTACATACATGGGCTTAACTGCAGGAACGCCACTAAAGAAAATAGCAATTGATACTGTTTTCTTGGGTTCTTGCACAAATGGTCGCATTGAAGATTTACGTTCTGCAGCAGAAATTCTTAAAGGCAAGAAAATTTCTTCTTCACTTCGCATGCTCGTAGTTCCAGGTTCTGCGCGTGTTCGCTTACAAGCTGAATCAGAGGGTTTAGATAGAGTCTTTCTTGATGCAGGGGCTGAATGGCGAAGCGCAGGATGTTCGATGTGCCTTGGCATGAATCCAGATCAACTAGCTGTTGGCGAGCGAAGCGCATCTACATCTAACCGAAACTTCGAAGGCCGCCAAGGTAAAGGTGGACGCACGCACCTTGTCAGCCCACTTGTAGCAGCAGCAACTGCCCTACGCGGAACTCTTTCATCACCAGCGGATTTGTAAGGGATACGGACTATGGAAAAATTTATTAAGCACACAGGTACCGGAGTGCCACTTCGCCGTAGCAACGTGGATACAGATCAAATTATCCCGGCAGTTTATCTCAAGCGAGTTACTCGTAGTGGCTTCGAAGATGGGCTTTTTGCTGCGTGGCGAAATGATCCAGATTTCGTCCTTAACCAAGAAGCCTTCAAGAAGGGAACCGTTCTAGTTGCGGGCGCTGATTTCGGCACCGGTTCTTCGCGCGAACACGCGGTGTGGGCGCTTCAAAATTATGGTTTCAAAGCCGTTATCTCATCTCGCTTTGCAGATATCTTCCGTGGCAACTCACTTAAAGGTGGCTTGTTGACCATCATCGTTTCACAGGAAGAAGTTGAGGCTCTGTGGTCAGCAATTGAAAGCAAGCCTGATACTGCGATTACGGTAGATCTTGAAACTCGCACGGTTTCTTATGACTCAACGGTTTTGAATTTCGCTATCGATGACTACACCCGATGGCGTTTAATGGAAGGCCTAGATGACATCGGTTTAACGCTGAAACAAACTGATTCCATCGATACTTTCGAAAAAACTCGAGCTGATTACAAACCAAAAACTCTTCCAATTTTGAAATAACTACTGGAAAGTAAGTATTTTTACGCTTATTTTTTCGAAGGGTGAGGAAAAAGTTAAAAACTCTCAACTAAAACTTTAGAGATTTCTACGCATAAAAAGTGGATTTTTTTGATGTTTTTATAAAAATAAAATAATGCGACACGCCTTATTACATGTTGGACTCACCCCTGTTAGCGAGTTAAGTTTTGTACGCGTTAAGCAATTGCTTAACTTTTAAGCGTAAAACTAAGGGGATTTTGATGAATAAGGCCCAATTCATTGCCGCGTTGGCCCCACACTTCAACGACAGCAAGAAGGAAGCAGCTCACGCTGTAGACGTTGTTTTTGACACAATCGTTCGTGCAATGTCACGTGGCGAAGATGTCATGATCAACGATTTTGGAAAGTTTAAGAAGGTTGATCGCAAGGCTCGTATGGGTCGTAACCCATTTACTGGCGAAACAATCAAGATCAAGGCTTCAAAGAAGGCTCGCTTCCTTCCTGCAAAGGGACTCAAGGAAGTTATTTCTGGCGAACGTAAACTTGGACCAGCTCCAAAGATCGAGCCAAAGGCAGTAGCGAAAGCTGCTCCAAAGAAGGCAGCTAAGAAGTCAGCAAAGAAGGCAGCTCCAAAGAAGAAGGCTAAGAAGAGCGCCAAGAAAGTTGCAAAGAAGTCAACAAAGAAGGCTAAGAAGCGTAAATAATTAGCTTTTTTACAAAAGCGCGGGCTCACCAACACGGTGGTCCCGCGCTTTTGCTATTAGATTAGGACTATGCAAAGCGAGCAGATTACATACGCTGCGCCGACAGGCAAACCGCTAGGAACAAATCCAACCTTTGATTTCTGTAGCAAGATTCTAATTCCGCTGCTCAATGCGATAACAAGACGAACATGGCAAGGTGCCGAAAACATTCCGCAGAGCGGCCCAGCAATTGTTGTCAGTAATCATCTTTCATACGCCGATGTGCTTTTCTTCGCACAATTCTTATTTAAAAATGGTCGGGCGCCACGATTTATTGGCAAGCGATCAGTATTTGATGTTCCAATCATCGGACGTATTTTGCTTGCAGCAGGTCAAATTCCAGTTGACCGAGAATCGACTCATGCAAGTAAAGCTTTAGATCACGCAGTTGCTGCGTTAAAGGCTGGGCATCTGATTGGAATTTATCCTGAAGGAACACTTACCCGTGATCAAAGATTATGGCCGATGGTTGCAAAAACTGGAGCAGCTCGCTTGGCAATAATTACAC
>JBEAYI010000068.1:0-4667 GCA_041159375.1 Actinomycetota bacterium | reverse complement strand
CCAATAATCATGGTGAGTAGACATCCAACGATTGTCTGAGTCAGTGTCAGCATTGCTTCATACCAAAGACCAGATAAAACAATCGCCATGGAAAGAACAAATGACAATATTGCAACTCTTGTTCCGCCAATAATGAGGGCGAGAGCCACAATCATTGCAACTGTTACATACCAAGGAGACGCAGCGAGCTGTGTTTCTAATGGATTGAGAACGCCATAGGAAATTAAGTCTTTAAAGCCAACTGTAAATATTGTGAGGTTTTCCAAAACCCAAGCCGTAATATTATTAGTTACCTTCGCCACTTGAGGTGCAATTGTGACTTCTTTTGGCCAAACGGCTGCCCACAACATTGTGCGAGACAAAATCACCGATACAACTGCAAGAATTCCACCAACAATAAGTGTGATTCTCTTTGTTTTAATCTGTTTCTCCGTCGCTGGAACAAATGAATCTTGGCGCTTAGCCGCAGCGCTAGTGCTGCGATCTAGCAAAATCGCTAAGAAAACCACGGCAAAGCCCGCGACAAAGCCTTGTCCAACATTTCGAATAATCAAAGCTTCGATAACTGGCTTACCAAGTCCTGGTGCTCCGATAAGGGCAGCGATTACAACGAATGAAACGGCAGCCATAACTGTTTGATTAATGCCAAGCACAATCATCTGCTTAGCCATTGGAATCTGAACTTTGGTCAATTTTTGCTTTTGCGTTGAGCCCATGGACTCAGCAGCTTCAACAGGTGCTTGGTTCAAACTTCTGATCGCATGGCTAGTAATTCGAATTGCGATTGGAATGGAATAAATCATCGTTGCAATCGTTGCCGAAGCTGCACCGATCATAAATACAAGTGCGATTGGTGCCATATAAACAAGGGTTGGCAAAATTTGAGCTAAATCTAAAAAGGGAGTGAAAATCTTTAAGACACGATCAGATAACCCAGCCCATATACCTAATGGAATTCCAACCGCTAATGAAAGAAGTACTGCAGCCAAGGTCATTGCAATGGAGTCCATCGTGAACTGCCACATTCCCAATGCACCACATGCGAGTAAGAGTGAAACGCACAGAAGCGCAGTTTTCCACTGACTCGTTGCATAAACTGCAAAAGCAACTAATCCGACCACACCTAACCAACCAATAATTGGGATGAGCGAGTTTGGTGTTGGAACCGAGATGAGGTTTCTAATGGCTTGGACAAAACCATCGATCACTCCACGAATTGGATTAAAGAAATAAATAAAAGCTGGACTCTCGGTTCTATTGCCGCGAAGATCTAATGCCTTCTCACCAACATAGCTAGTAAATGCAGTGTTCTCATATGTAGCAATTTGCAATGTGTGTGTGCCATTTAAAAAACGGCCTAGCAAAATCCAGATAGTTACTGAGGCAAGAAGAAGATAGGACTTACGAACCTTCATTAGACGCCACCAGAAATTAACCGCAAAACATCCTCGCTAGAGACAATTCCTAGTGCTTTGCCATTGTCATTAACCCGTACTGGTTTGTGGGACTGCAAAATTACTTGTGCGGCATCGCGAATGATTGTGTTAGCAGCAAGCTCCGGTCCATCGGTGGCATCTCCTGGCGCCGCTTGTCGAGCTAAGTGCTTCAAAGTCAGAACATGCGACTTAGCAATATCGCGCACAAAGTTAGCAACGTATTCATCTGCAGGATTAGCTACTAGATCTTCTGGGGTTCCAATTTGAACGATTGCACCATCTCGCATGATTGCAATTCGATCTCCCACTTTTACAGCTTCGGATAGATCATGGGTAATAAAGACCATTGTCTTGCCGAGTTCGTGGTGCAGACGGATAACTTCTTGCTGCATATCGCGGCGAATAAGTGGGTCAAGAGCTGAGAAAGGTTCATCTAGGAAAAGGACTTGTGGATCTACGGCCAATGCACGTGCTAAACCAACGCGCTGCTGCATTCCACCAGAGAGTTGTTCTGGGTATGCGTGTGAATAACCTTGCAAGCCAACGAGTTCGATAACTTCATTGGCACGCTTGTGTCGATCAGTCTTATTAACACCGTTGATTTCAAGTGAGTAAGCGATGTTGTCAATTACATTGCGATGAGGCAACAAACCGAAGTGCTGGAATACCATCGAGAAACGTGTTTTGCGAAGTTCGCGAAGTCGGGCGTTATCAACTTTTAAAATGTCTTCGCCTTCAAAATTCATGGATCCTTGAGTTGGCTCAATCAAACGAGTCATGCAGCGAACAAGAGTTGATTTACCAGATCCTGAAAGACCCATAACAACGAAAACTTCACCTGGTGCAACATCGAATGAAACATCGCGAACCGCAATAGTGTTACCGGTTTGTGCGCGAAGTTCGGGACGAGAAAGGTTTACAAGAGGAGAACCGACTACCTTGTCAGCATTGGCGCCGAAAACTTTCCAGAGATTCTTCACAGAGATCATCGGTGCGCCAGAAACCATTTATCCATCTCCCCTATCGGAAAACCAACCAGATTTACTTGGCTCATTGTTAGTCCAAATGTGTTTAATTTCAAGGTATTCATCCAAACCAGCCTCGCCTAATTCTCGGCCGACGCCTGAGGCTTTGAATCCGCCCCACTCTGCCTGCGGACGATATGGGCCGAAATCATTTACCCAGATTGTGCCGTGGCGAAGTGCGCCCGCTACACGATTGGCAATCTTTTTGTCCGCACACCAGACGGCTCCAGATAATCCATAAATAGTGTCATTGCCTAAAGCAATTGCTTCTTCCACTGTTTCAAAAGTTTCGATTGTCATGATTGGACCAAATGATTCGTCCTGCACGCACTTCATCTTTGATTGGCAATTATCAATAACTGTCGGAGGGAAATACCAACCTTTGTTTAAATCTTCACGATCTATGCGAGAGCCGCCCACCAAAATAGTTGCACCATCTTTAACAGCGTCCTGCATGTATGTCTCAACTTTAGCCAAGTGATCTTTGCTAATCAGTGGTCCAGTTTCGGTGCGGGGATCATCTGGTCCACCCACATAAATTGCCTTTGCTCGACGCACAATTTCCGTAACGACTCTGCCATGAATAGATTTTTCGACGAGTACTCGAGTACCTGCAGAACAGACCTGACCTGAGTGCAAGAACGCACCTGTGACAGCGTTATCAATTGCTGCATCGATGTCGCTATTTTCAAAGATAATATGTGGATTCTTGCCACCGAGTTCTAGCGCAACCTTCTTAACTGTTTGTGCAGCAGTTGCCATGATGCGACGACCAGTGATTAATCCGCCTGTAAATGAAACAAGATCAACACGTGGGTCTTCAGCTAATGGAGCACCTGCTGTGGCGCCTGCTCCGCAGATTAAGTTGGCAACACCCTTTGGCAATCCAGCTTCTTCTAACAATTTCATAAAGTGGATGGCAGTAGATGGTGATAACTCACTTGGTTTAATGATGAAGGAACAACCAGCGACTAATGCGGGTGCCGCTTTCCAAGAAATTTGTAGCAGCGGATAATTCCAGGGACCAATCAGTGCGCACACACCAACTGGCTCGTGAGTAATAACGCTTGTGATGTTATCGGCGCCCACATCAACTTTGCGGTCTTTGAGCTTTAAACCAAGGGCTGCAAAGTGGCGAAATGTGGCTTCAATATCTGCCATGTCATAACGCGTTTCAATCATGCGTTTGCCGGTATCGCGAGTTTCAAATGCTGCAAGGATTTCAGCATCGCGCTTGATTAGATCTGCAACTTTTTCAACGAGTGCACAGCGATCTTTCATCGACCACGATGCATAAACACCAGAATCAAAAGATTCGCGAGCGGCAGTGATGGCATCGCGCGTGTCAGCAGCTGTTGCTTCTGAAACAGTTGCGACTACAGAGTTATCGTGCGGACTTCTGATCTCGCGTACTGCTCCATCTGATGATGCAACCCATGCACCATTTATATAGAGCGTACTTTCAGCCATGAGTTATGCGTCGAGTTCAGATTTGCGCTTTGCAACGAAGTCAGTGAGTTCAGCCAAAACTTGTGGATCCATCTCTGGCTTTTCGTACTCTTCTAACTTCTTCTTCCAAATTTCTTCAGCGCGAGCACGAGTATCTTTCGCGCCAAGACGCATCCAGCGCTCGTAGTTATCGCTATTTGTTAAGAATGGACGATAGAAGCAATCGCGGAAACGCTCCATTGTGTGCGCTGCTCCGAGGAAGTGGCCACCGTGGCCAACTTCAACGTGAGCATCAAATGCGAGTGAGTCTTCATTAAATTCAAGTGGTGTGAATTCAGCCATCAATGATTGCAAGATTTCGATATCGACTACGAACTTGTCGTATGAAGAAACCAATCCGCCTTCTAACCAACCAGCTGTGTGCATTACCCAGTTTGTTCCAGATAGGAATGTCGGCATCATCGTCATCATTGTTTGATACGCAGATTGCGCGTCAACTGTTTGTGATGAGTTCAAGCCGCCACCGCCACGGAAAGGAAGGTTAAGTGAGCGCGCAATTTGGCCAGTGCAGAGGAGACCAATTCCTGATTCAGGTGTACCAAATTGTGGTGATCCTGATTGCATATCAATATTTGATAAGAATGAACCAAATACAACTGGTGCACCTGGACGAATAAGTTGAACGAGTGCGATCGCAACGAGTGCTTCTGCCATTTGCTGTGCAAGCGTTGCAGGAATAGTTACAGGACTCATCGCA
>JBEAYI010000067.1:0-5132 GCA_041159375.1 Actinomycetota bacterium | reverse complement strand
CCATTAAATCTTTAACATACTTGCGAGCATCGCCAACACGTTCTACATCTTCAATCATTCCAAGAACGCGTGAAGGTGCGCCGCCGTGAAGTGGACCTGACATCGCACCAATTGCACCTGAGAGTGCGGCGGCAACATCTGCACCTGTTGATGCAATCACGCGAGAAGTAAATGTCGACGCATTCATTCCATGTTCTGCAGCAGAAACAAAGTACGCATCAATTGCGCGAACATGTAGTGGATCTGGTTCTCCGCGCCAACGAATCATCATTCGCTCAACAACTGTGTGCGCCTTATCAATTTCTGATTCAGGAACTGGTGTTGCAGAAATTCCACGCGCAGATTGCGCAAGGTATGAAAGAACCATCACTGATGCGCGAGCAAGATTTGAACGAGCTTCTTCATCTGAAATATCTAGAAGTGGTTTGAATCCCCATGCTGGTGCAAGCATTGAATTTTTCTGCTGGTGGAAGACCTGGATTAAATTCATCATCAACAAGTAATCCCCATACGTTTCCAAATGAAACGCGTCCAACTAAATCTTCAATATCAACACCGCGGTAACGAAGCGCACTGCCTTCTTTATCTGGTTCAGCAATTTCAGATTCAAAAGCTATGACACCTTCGAGACCTGGCTTGAAATCATCTGACACAACGCGCTCCTTTAGTGGGTATTACGGGGGTAATTCTGCCCCCATCTATGCCGTGCTGGCGACCACGGATGTTGAGATAGCCCTGCGGGCAAAAGTGACGTTAGATACATCTATGGAGGAAACCGTGAATCAAAAAGGAATTCGAGCCGAGATTTCAGCAATGCGCCGCTCCTACGGCGAAGTCGGCCTGGAGAAATTGTCCGCGGATCCATTTGTGGCATTCGAGGAGTGGATGACAGAAGCTGCAGCCAATGAAATTATTGTTGAAGCAAATGCAATGGTTTTATCTACAGCAGATGGTTCTGGTGAAATTACAACTCGCACGGTTTTGCTAAAAGATATTTCACAAGGCGGATTTACTTTCTTTACGAATTATTCTTCGCGCAAAGCCCAAGCTATTGCGATGAATTCGCAAGTAACACTTCTTTTCCCTTGGTATGCAATGGAGCGACAAGTAATTATTTCTGGACAGGCAGATAAAATTTCACGCGAAGAGTCTGAGAGTTACTTTGCAACACGTCCGTGGTCTAGCCAGATTGGTGCGTGGGCGAGTGCTCAATCTGCGCCATTATCTTCACGCGAAGAGTTGGAGATGCGATTCAAAGGTGCTGGTGAAAAATGGCCAGAAGGAAGTGTTGTTCCAACTCCACCACATTGGGGCGGCTTTCGAGTGATTCCTGACAGTATTGAATTCTGGCAAGGAAGATATTCCAGATTGCACGACCGCATTAGGTATTTCAGATCAGATACAAAATCCGATTGGGAAATGCAGCGTTACTTCCCGTAAGATTTATCCATGAGCATCGTTATTCCTAATGGCATTAAGCCAATCGATGGTCGTTTTGGATGCGGTCCTTCAAAGATTCGCCCGGCAGCGCTAGAGAATTTCTATAAGAGCGGTGCATCAATTCTTGGAACTTCTCACCGTCAAAAACCAGTTAAGAGCGTTGTGCATGAAGTTCGCGAAGGTTTGAAATCACTTTTTTCTCTTCCAGATGGTTACGAAGTAATTTTAGGTAATGGTGGAACAACTGCATTTTGGGATATCGCACTCTTTGCTCAAATTGAAAATCGCTCACAGCATCTTGTCTTCGGTGAGTTTTCATCTAAGTTTGCAAAGGGCGCAAAAGATGCGCCTTTTCTCGGTGAACCTTCAATCATTAAATCTGAACCAGGCTCACACCCAACAGCCGTTGCCGAAGATGGCATAGATGCGTACGCATTCACACATAATGAAACAAGCACTGGTGTTGCAATGCCAATCATCAGGCCAGCAGGTACAAAAGACGCACTCGTTTTAGTTGATGCAACCAGTGCTGCAGGCGGTTTAGTCGTCGATGCAAAAGAGTTTGATGCCTATTACTTTGCCCCACAAAAATCCTTCTCTTCAGATGGCGGCTTATGGATTGCGCTGATGTCACCTGCTGCCATTGCTCGCGCTGAAAAAATTAAAGCAAGCGGGCGTTGGACTCCAGCTATTTTGGATCTCAACATCGCAATTGAAAACTCGCGACTGGATCAGACCTACAACACACCTGCTGTTGCCACATTTATGTTGCTGGCTGATCAAATCAAGTGGATGAATGAAAATGGCGGATTGAAATTCTCAACAGGTCGCAGCGCTGACTCAGCATCACGCCTCTATTCATGGGCCGAAAAAACTTCTTACACAAATCCATTTGTTACAGACCCTGCGATGCGCTCAAAGGTTGTTGCAACTATTAACTTTGATGATTCAATCGATGCACTCAAAGTTGCATCTATTTTGCGCGAAAATGGAATCGTAGATACCGAGCCGTACCGTAAATTAGGTAAGAATCAGCTTCGTATTGGTATGTTTCCTTCTGTTGATCCCAGCGATGTTGATGCACTCACTGCGAGCATTGATTACGTTGTAGCCGCGCTTTAATTCATCCGTAAGGGAAGTAATGCCACATACGTTTACGCGCGACAAAACCTTTTGGACAATCGCACTTCAAGTAACCATTCTTAACTTTTACCTAGGCGGCTTCGGCCCAGCTCAACCACTCTTGCGCGCTGATCAAGGCACATCCCTGACAATCGCTGGATTGCATGGAACAGCAATGGGCGTTGCTGCGATATTTGCAGGCTTATCTAACTCACGATGGGTTCATTACTTCGGTCGCGAAAAAACTTCATGGATTGGTATGTGGCTCTTTTGTATTGGCGTGCTTATGTTCGTCAGCTTTAAATCAGTTGGTTTCACACTCTCTGCAACATTCTTAGGTGGCATGGGAACTTCAATGGTCATTAACAATATGGTGACCAGGCTTTCTCACCACTTTAAGCAAGCAACTCCCCTGGCGTTGCCACAATCAAATGGCATTAACTCAGTTGGATTTGTCTTCGGAACAATCGCTGTGGGAACTCTTGCAGGCACCGCAATAAGTTGGCGCTTCGGTTTATTGCTAACAATTCCAGCAACAATCATTCTTTATTTCTTCTCTCGTGATAAGAACCGAGATCCTCACGATCGCGATATCAGTGTGCGACAAAGCGGCAAGCTTTCTCGCACATATTGGATTGCGTGCTTTGGATTCTTTATCTGCATTTGTACTGAATTTGCTACATCTTTCTGGGCAGCAGCCTTGTTGCGAGATCGCGTCGGCGGAACTGCATCGGCTGCAACGCTAGCAATTGTGGCACTTGGTTCTGGAATGGCAGTTGGTCGTTGGTATGGCGCAATAGTCCTTAAGAAACTTAAGTTAGATCAACAACTGATCGCAATAATTATTTTGCAATTTATTGGGTTTGCCATCTTCTGGTTTTCACATAGTTTGATAATTTCGTTGGTAACGCTCTTCATCACAGGCCTTGGAATCTCAATGCAGTTTGCACTCTCATCACTTCGCTTGATTGGCTTTAGCGACAAGCGTCCAGATTTAGCAATTGGAATCAGTTCACTTGCTGCAGGATCTGGAATTGCATTGGCACCATTTATGCTCGGAGTTCTGGGTGATCAAATGGGTATCTCGCGCGCATATTTAATGGTGCCCGTTTTAATCCTTATTGCGCTGGCAATTGTTATTCTTGTTCCATCAAAAGTTTCACCAGCGGAAGAGGAGAGCCATGAATTACAAAACTAGACGCATAGTTTCTATCATCGCACTTGTTGGTTTATTAGGACTTATTGTTTTGAGTGGAATTTAACGTGGAGCCAAATTTACGACGTACGGTTAAATTAATCGCGGCCGGAACTATTGTTTGGTTGCTCGCTGGCACTGCATTTTTAGTTGCAGGTTCAGATACAAAATATGTTTGGACCTGTGTTTGCGGTGCAGCCCTAGGTGTATTCGGTATTCGTTACACAATTCGCAGAGCGAGTAGAAGCGGAATTTAAGCTTCTAGCTGCCCAGCAATACCGCGAAGTACTTTTCCAAGACGCTCTGCTTCAACTGCAGATGGATGGCGTCCTTGGCGTAAACCATTTCCGACCTTGTCCAAAATCTTGATTGTGTCTTCGATCATCGCTGCAAGATCATCGCTATTAGTACGTGAGTTTGCTGCAAGTGATGGAGGTGCATCAATAATTTTTACAGAGAGCGCTTGTGGTCCACGACGACCATCAGCAACGCTGAAGTCCAACTTTGTTCCAGGCTTTACTGTTGAGACGCCTTCTGGAAGAGATGAAGAAGCAAGGTAAACATCTTCGCCTTCATCGGATGCGATGAAACCAAAACCTTTTTCAAGGCTGAACCATTTCACTTTACCTGTAGGCATGGGGAGTGCTCCTTGCTAATTTCTATATTCGTTTAAGCCGCGGGGGCCACGGGCAGAGGGCTAGTTTATCAGAGCGTTGCTTCGGAGTGCGCGCCGCATCCGTGGTCAACGGAAACCACGCGTGCATCTTCAGGTGAAATCGCATTGGCGCACACGCCAAATGAAGCGCGAAGTGATCCTGAGATTGGCACGAAGAAAGCGCATGAAGAACAAGGTTTTGGTGCAGCTTGTGCAATTGGTGATTGCGGTCCACGATCACTTTCATACCAACGCTTACTTGCTTGGTCGCGACCTTCAATAGACATTACTCGTGCACGACCAAGACCAAGATCAAATACTTGCATTGCATCTAAATCTTCATCAGCAATGAGTGAGTGCACTGATGGAACTAAACGTGTGTCATCAAGTGAACTTGGAACAATGTCACCAACACCAACATCACCTGGTTGTATGCGATCGCGATATGCAACCCACTCTGGTGCAAGTAGCGCATCTGGTCCTGGAAGAACTACAACGTCGCAAATGGTTGGTTCAGATTTCTTATCAACTTTTGCAATAGTGACACACCAGCGCCAACCTTTATAGCCCGCAAGGTGTGCTTCGAATAAATAAGTTTCAACGCGACCATCATCATCGATTTCGACAGATACATCTGCGCCAACTAATTCTGGATTGCCAGCATCAGCGGTTGCTGCAGAACGTGCGAGTTCGAGTGTGCTCATCCGATAAGGATAAAGC
>JBEAYI010000066.1:0-4734 GCA_041159375.1 Actinomycetota bacterium | reverse complement strand
CCTGCGATTCCAAGGACTTCACCGGCGTGCAATGTGAAGCTAACGTCGCTAACAAGATTGCGTGCACCGGATTCAGCCGGAACAGTGAGCTTTGAAAGTGAGAGTGTTACTTCAGCACGCTTGGCGCTTCCGTGAATTTCAGGAGATGGCAACTCACTGCCAACCATTAGTTCGGCTAATTTCTTTGCACTTACGTCACTTGCTTTTACTTCAGCAACTGTGGATCCTGCCCGAATAACTGTGACGTCATCAGCTACTCTCAAAACTTCATCAAGTTTGTGAGTGATGAATATGACCGTCAATCCATCTTTACGTAGTCCCTGCAATGCTTCAAAGAGTTCATCGACTTCCTGAGGAACAAGGACAGCTGTTGGCTCATCAAAAATTAGAATTTTTGCACCACGGTATAGAACCTTAAGGATTTCTACTCTTTGACGCTGTCCAACTCCTAAATCTTCAACCAAAGCATCGGGGTCGACTGTTAAGCCATACGCTGCGGCCATTTCATTTATCTTTGTGCGCGCTGCATTAAAATCAATGACCCCACCGTGTGATGGTTCGTATCCAAGCACAATATTTTCAAGAACTGTGAAGTTATCAGCCAACATAAAGTGTTGATGAACCATTCCTATTCCAGCTTCAATTGAATCTGCTGGTTTTTTAAACTGAACACTCTGGCCATTGACCAAAATCTCGCCACTATCCGGACGTTGCATTCCGTACAAAATTTTCATAACAGTAGATTTTCCGGCGCCGTTTTCACCGATTAATGCGTGAACAGAGCCAGACTCCACTTTGATGGAGACATCTTTATTGGCGATGACTCCAGGAAATCTTTTGCTTATATGTCGAAGCTCAACTGCTATCGCCACAACAACAGACTCCTTTTCTTTTGTCTTTATTTGGCACTAAAGAGAAGCGCCCGGTCCAATAAGTGAATCTAACTCCACTTTTGGACCGAGCGCTACTGCTTTTGTTAACTATTACTTAACTACTTGGAATTACTTTGCTGGAGTTGTTGGAACTTTGATTTTTCCAGCAGTAATTGCCTTCGCAGCTGCATCGATCTTTGCCTTGTACTTGTTGATGTATCCGCCAGAGTATGAAACTCCAACTCCACCAAGCTTCAAGCCATAGGTACGGCCAAATGCTCCGCCACCTAGTGAATCGTTAACCTTCTTGCCAGCTGTTGCTGCAGCAAGTACGTCATAAACAGCATTGTCAACGCGCTTTAGCATTGATGTCAGCATGTTCTTCTTTTCTGCAGCTGATGCTGTGAGGTACTGATCAGAGTCAACTCCGATTGTCCATACCTTGTTACCGTACTTAGCTGCGTCAACTGCAGCTGCGAAGTTACCCGCACCTGAACCGCCTGCTGCTGAGTAAATAACGTCGACACCCTTATCGATCATTCCGTTAGCAATAACCTTTGCTTTCGCTGGGTCATTGAATCCACCGAAGTCAGGTGGCTCTGTAACGTACTTAACGTCAATAGTTGCGTTCTTATCTGTTGCCTTCACACCTGCAACGAATCCTGCTTCAAACTTCTGAAGCAATGGAATACGTACACCACCGATGTATCCGATCTGACCTGTGACTGAGGCAAGAGCCGCAGCTACACCAGCAAGGTATGAACCTTGCTCTTCAGCGAAAACAAGTGATGAAACGTTTGGAAGTGCAACTGATGAATCATCAACGATTGCGAATTGTGTCTTTGGAAATTCAGTTGCAACCTTCTTGAGTGGTCCTGCATAGAGGAATCCAACAGCAATGATTGGGTTGTGACCTGCTTTAGCGAGAAGACGTAGTTTGTCTTCACGTTCTGAATCTGAACCTTGTGTGACTGTAACTTCTCTAACAGTTACACCAAACTTCTTCTTTGCGCGATCGAGACCGGCTGCAGCTGAGTCATTGAATGACTTGTCGCCACGTCCACCGATGTCGTAGGCAACTGCTGCCTTAACTTTGCTTGCTGCGTTTGCAGTTGGAGCAACTAGTGCACCAGCTGCAAGTGTTGCAGCTGCGACGAGTGCCGCAATGCGAATTGACTTCTTCAATTTTCCTCCAAGGAGTCTCAGTTACATGTAAATACATGCAGCCAAGGGGGTTGTCGTTAATGGGGAGCCTAGTATTTCTGTGGCTAGAAACCCAAAAATTTCTGTGGCGTCGTAGCGGGAAAAGAAAATTTCTTTAAAACTCTCAACCTTACGTTGAAACTCCAGAAGTGCTTAGCGCACTAAACCTAAGTTGGCGTACGTCTTAGCAAGGGTTGTGGACGCCACTTCCTGGGCCTTTGCTGCGCCCTTAGAGAGCATCGCCAGCAGGTGTGATTCATCGGCTAGAAGCTCTAAAGTTTTTTCACGAATTGGCTTGAGGTACTCCACGACCACATCAGCAACTTCGCCTTTGAGATCGCCATAGCCTTTACCTGCAAAATGGTTTTCAAGTTCGGAAATACTCTGTCCAGAGAGTGCGCTGTGAATTGTTAACAGATTACTCACGCCTGGTTTTTCTTTCTCATCAAACTTAATTTCACGTCCTGCATCAGTCACCGCTGATTTAATCTTCTTAGCATTAACTTCTGGAGTATCAAGAATCTCAATGAGTCCCGCAACTGAATCCGCAGATTTGCTCATCTTTGCAGTTGGATTTTGTAAATCATAAATCTTTGCACCTTGTTTTAGAATGAATCCAGAAGGAACGTTAAAAGTTGCTCCATAACGAGAGTTAAATCGTTCTGCTAAATCTCTGGTGAGCTCGATGTGTTGACGTTGATCTTCGCCTACCGGGACTAAATCTGCTTGGTATAACAAAATATCTGCTGCCATCAACATTGGATATGTAAATACTCCAACCTTGGTCGAATCAGATCCGCCCTTTGCAGCTCTATCTTTGAATTGAGTCATTCGACTTGCTTCGCCAAAACCTGTAATGCACTCCATGATCCATGCCAACTGATTATGTTCTGGAACTTGTGATTGCACGAATAACGTGGATTTTTCTGGAGAGATTCCCAAAGCCAATAATTGTGCAGCTGATACCAGTGTTCGCTTGCGCATCAGGGCGGGTTCAGTTTCAACTGTCAAAGCGTGCAGGTCAACTATGCAATAAAAAGCATCGTGCCCCTCTTGCAACTCAACCCACTGCTTTACGGCGCCAAGGTAATTACCTAAATGAAAAGAGTCACTTGTTGGCTGAATGCCGGAGAGAACTCGCTTGGTGCTCATGGTCTTAATTCTCGCACGAACTAGGCGTTTCGAGAGATCAATAACTGACCTGCTCGCTTACCTTCTAGTGTCAAAACAGTAAATCTCAATCCATTGATACTTACAACATCGTTTATTACTGGAATGCGGCCAAGTACATGCATGACAAATCCACTTGCAGTTTCATACGGACCCTCAGGAATTTCAAGACCAGTCTGCTCGCATAAATCTTCAATCGAAATTAATCCGTCAACTTCAAAATCACCAGTGCGTGATTCGATTTGAACTTCCATGTCATCTGAGTCGTACTCGTCTCGGATATCTCCAATTAGGCACTCAACTAAATCCTCTAATGTAATGATTCCGTCAGTACCACCGTATTCATCCAAAACAATTGCAAGATGTTGTCTCTGATTACGCATTTCGGTTAGTGCAGGCAGAACACCTTTTGTCCCTGGCAAATACATAATGTTTCTAACAAGTTCTTGAACTTTTCCGCCAGTTGAAACTAGAGAAGTATCGAGCAAATCTCGGACGTGGATAAAGCCAATAACTTCATCAGTTGAACCACGAACGACTGGGTAACGTGAATGTGCTTTATCTACTGCGAGCGCGATTGCTTTTGAAACAGTAAGCGAAGCATCCATGAAATCAACTTCGGTGCGCGGAACCATCAACTCATGAATCTGTCGCTCTGAAGCATTGAAAACTTCTTCAACAATGTCGCGCTCTTCATCTGTCAGCGCAGCATGTCCAGCCACTAAGTCAAGTAGTTCCTCTTCTGACATAGCGGTGCGTTGTTCTTTTGGATCAACACCGAAGATTCGAACCACAATGTCGGTTGAGTGAGAAAGTAGCCAAATAATTGGGCGGAAGAGTATTGCTACAACATCAATAATTGGAGCTAGCGCAAGAGAAATCTGTTCTGTGCGAAATAGCGCTAAACGCTTTGGAACAAGTTCGCCAAAGACTAGAGAAAAATAAGCGATAACAACTGTTACGCCAATTAGTGATGTGATTGAACTCAATGAATTGCTAAGGCCTAAGCCTTCAAGCCATGGGATTACGTAATCACCGAGTTGTTCTGCTCCCAAAGCAGCGGATAAGAATCCGCACAATGTGATTCCTACTTGAACAGCAGCTAAGAATCGATTTGGGTTTTCAGAGAGTGCAGCTACGCGCTTTCCGCGTTTTCCCTTAGTAGCCATCTGACGTATCTGGCTCTCGCGAAGTGAGATAAGAGCGATTTCAGCGGCAACGAAGAGTGAACCTAGAAGAATAAGAGCTGTGACAGTTGCTAAAGCCGCGATTAATCCGCTGACCGAGTGAGGCTCCATAAGGATGCTAACTCTACAGGACTCTGCATTGTCGCCAGCGGCTAAATACCTTAACCTTGGCTTCGTTGAGTCCATCTTGGCTCGGCACCTTCACCCACGGATCGTCGGGCACGTACCTGCCCGGAGAAGGAGAAATTTCTCATGGCTACAGTTGTATTTGAAAATGCTTCACGCGTATATCCCGGAACAAC
>JBEAYI010000065.1:0-4756 GCA_041159375.1 Actinomycetota bacterium | reverse complement strand
GCAAAACCAAAACCTCTACCCGGTGTGACGGCAGCTGACTTAACTACGAATCTTGAAAACCGCCGTTGGAAATGTTCAAAACCTCAGAAAGCTAATGCAAACGCAACTACTTTTAATTGTTCTAGCAAAGATAAATCTGCAAGCGTGAAAGTCTGGGGTACCAATACACGTGACATCACTTGGATCACGGTTAATGCAAACTCCAAGATAAGTTATGGCTGGCCAAGGTTTATTGCGACTTTGCCAATTGATGGTGTGGACCCAGCAGCTGCACAAAAATGGGTTACAACGGCACTAAACGCAAAGGCATCCTCAAACAAAGTATTTAGTGACATTAAATTCAGCGTTGTCATCGGAAGCGGTATCGCTAGGACTCTCACGATTGCGCATAAGAACACGCAGCAGCCTTAATACAGGTTTATCTGTAATCAGTAAGTGCGCCCGAAGGGATTCGAACCCCTAACCTTCTGATCCGTAGTCAGATGCTCTATCCGTTGAGCTACGGGCGCTTGAAGCGTGTGAATCCTACCTTACCCAAAGGCTCTTCTGCTTTCACGGGCACCGCAGTAAACTCGGGCACATACTTATATTTAACTTAATTTAAAGAGGGAAATCATGATTGTTACTGCGATCTTTAAAGCACGACCAGGAAAAGAAACAGAACTTCGCAATGAACTACATGGTGGCGCGAGCGCTTCTTGGAATGAAGCAGGGGTGCGCGGATATCACGTGCACGAACTAATTGATCAACCTGGAACATTTATGAATATTGAAGTCTATGAAAACGAAGCTGCGTTTCAGTCACATCTTGAAACTGCGCACGTAAAATCTTTCCTAGGAAAGCTTGATGACTTATTAGCTGAGCCATTGACTGTGTACCAAGGTAAGGCTTTGTTTGGAGGAGAGAATTCGAAGGCTGCTCTGTAGTCTGTAGAATTCCTTGATTATGCGACGTTTATTATCGGTCGAGCGCCATCAGAAGATCCTCGAAAGAGTTGCTTCTGAGAACGCAGTAGATTTTGCAAGCCTTGCCGATGAGCTCGGTGTTTCTTCTATGACAGTGCGCCGTGATCTGCGCATTCTCGAAGAAGCGGGTTACTTAAAAACTACTCGTGGCGGCGCTTCTGCGCAGTTATTAAATACCCAGGATATTTTGCAGCACCCACGTGCGATGGATCAGACTCTTGCTAAAACTGCAATCGGCCAATTCGCTGCATCCTTAATTGAAAAGGGTGAAGTTATTTTTCTAGGTACTGGGTCGACGACTGCGGTCTTTGCACAGTTCCTTCCTAATAACCTAGATCTCACAGTCATTACTCCTTCCCTGCCACACGCATCACTGCTTGCATCTCGCGGTATTGAAGTGGTTAGTACCGGTGGTGTTATTGCGACTCATGACTTAGCGCAGACTGGTGCAATCGCTCTGGAAACAATTAACCGTTTCGTTGCGACTCGAACAATTATTGGTTCAGGTGGTGTTTCAAAGAACGGTGGATTAACAGAGTTTGATCAAGAGATTGCAGACATCAACCGTTCGATGGTGGAACGTTGCGAAGAAGTGATTGTGTTAGTCGATCCATCAAAGGGTGGCGTTACTGCGAATTACCGGGTAGCCGGCATAGATATCGTCGATGAGTTTGTAACATCAAATGACGGCCGCGAGACGTTGCAGCGCCAACTAGGGGCTGCTGCGACCATTCTCACTCCGCACGTGTAACATTTCATCACATTTTTTGTGTTACATTTTGTCCCTACAGAAGGGGCGAAATTAAGCCATGAGCATCGAATTATCGACGATCTTTAAGTCCGCAAAGCCAATTATTGGAATGGTGCACCTACCCGCATCTCCAGGACAGCCACAATTTAAGAGCAAGCCAGATTTGAAAGCCATGATCGGCGCCGTTGCCGCTGATGTAAAAGCTTTGCAAGATGGTGGTGTCGATGGACTTCTTTTTTGTAACGAAAGCGATCTTCCATATACCACTCGTGTGAACTCCGAAGTGGGCGCATGGACAACATTTATGATCGGTGCAGTTCACGATCAATTGAAATTACCTTACGGCGTAAATCTTCTGTGGGATCCAATTGCATCAATTGAAGCAGCATCAGCATCTGGTGCATCTTTCGTGCGCGAAGTTATGTGTGGCTCTTTTGCAAGTGACATGGGTCCATTAGCTCCAGATCCTGCGTTGGTTGCACAGACTCGCGTGCGCCTTAAGGCAGAGCACGTTGCGCTCTTTACAAACATTGTTCCTGAATTCGCATCAGCCCTTGAAGGTCGCACAGTTGCACAACGTGCAAAGGCTGCCGAGTACTTTGGTTTTGACGCAATTCTTATCTCTGGCCCTGTAGCTGGTGTGCCATTTAGCAACGAAGACTTGTTGGCTGCAAAAGAGACAGCGAAGAAGATTCCAGTCTTTGCTAATACGGGTGTCAATGCAACAACAATTGCTGACACACTAAAAATTGCTGATGGCGTAATTGCCGGTAGCAGCATGAAGGTAGATGGAAAAACATTTAATCCTGTAGATCCAAAGCGAGTTATCGAACTCGTAACGGCTGCAAATAAATCTCGTTAGGAGATAAGCATGGCAAAGGTAAGTTTTATTGGTCTTGGAATTATGGGATCAGGAATGGTCGCTAACCTTGTAAAGGCTGGCCACGATGTAACAGTGTGGAATCGCAGCGATAGTAAGTACAAAGATATTGAAAAGGTTGGCGCAAAGACTGTTTCAGATCCTGCACAATTAATTCCTGGCGCAGACTTTTTAATGTATTGCCTTGCCGACGACGTTGCTGTTGATGCAATCTTTCTTAAAGGACCAGAGCTTGCTAGCAAAGTAGAAAAATCAACGATTGTTATAGACCTTTCTACGATTGATCCTGTGACCAGTGCTGCAGAGCGAAAGGTGTATGAATCAAGGGGAATAGCCTTCTTAGACGCTCCCGTCTTTGGCACAAAGGGTGAAGCTCGAGACGGTGGTTTGTGGATTGTTATTGGCGGTCCAGAAGATGTTTATAAAAAATCATTGCCGGTACTGGAGCCAATTAGCGAAACTCTTCACTACATGGGCGAAGGCGGAAACGGCACAAAGATGAAACTCGTGGGCAACCTACTTGTGGCATCTCAAATCGTTTCTATCGGTGAAGCTTTAACGCTTGCTAAAAAAGCTGGATTAGATTTAACAAAGGTGTTGGAAGTTGCTGCTGTTGCAGACTTTAAAACTCCTATTTATGCCGGAGTTGGGGCCGGTGTAATTAAGGATGATTATGAAGTGAACTTCCCACTTAAGTTAATGCTCAAAGATGCTCGACTTATTCAAGCATTTGCAAAGCGTCTTGATTCGCCCGTTTCAATTGCAGTTACAACTGAAGAGTTGGCAAAAGAGGGCGTTGACGGTGGCATGGGTGAATTAAACGCTTCGGCAATAGTCAAAGTGATTTCAAACCGAGCGGGAGTTAACTTAAGTGAATAAACGTCTAGAAGGTATGTTTAATCCAAAATCTGGCAAGTGCATCAACATTGCTCTTGACCTTGGAATTTTCGGTGAGAGATCCTTCGCCAAGGGCATTGAAGATTTAGCAAAATCATTACCTGAAATTGTTGCTGGTCAGCCAGATGCGATTCAGTTAAATCCTGGTGGGCTTAAGATTTTTAACTCACTCAACTTAAAGACAGATGTTGCTATCGCTCTTCGCTTAGATGTCACAAACGCTTATGAAGCTCGCGATATTGAGTATTCATGGGACACAGCAAACCTTGCAACACTGCGCGATGCATTCGATAAGCAAGTAAAAGTTGTTGTTCTTAACTTGCTTAACATTGATGAAAACTCTCGTCTGCAAGAGCAGTGTGTGCAGAATATTCAATTAATCGGCGCTAAGTGCCGCGAAGAAGGAATTCCACTGATGGTGGAGCCACTTGTTATGACCGCAAAATCAGGCACCGGAACAACATCTGTAGGGGATGTAAACAAGATCGCAGCCCTTGTTCGCCAAGCTGTAGAACTCGGTGCGGACCTCATTAAGGTCGACCCAACAGTGCCAATGACTGACTTTGGGCAGATAGTTGAAATCGCATCCGGTGTTCCTGTACTTGTTCGTGGCGGCGGTTCCGTTCCTCCACGCGAATTGTTGGAGCGCACTCGCATCGCAATTGATTCCGGTGCATCTGGTGTTGTCTACGGTAGAAATATTGTTCAGCACCCAACTCCAGCCAAATTCATTCAATCAATTCGTGCAATTGTTCATGAGAACGCGTCCGTTGATGAAGCCATGCTCGTTCTAGAGAAATAAGTATCCCCATGAGTCAGACAATGAAAGCCGCCGTAATAACAGGAATCAAGAAGATCGAAATAGTTGATGTTCCGATGCCAGTTATTGGGCCGCGCGATGTTTTGCTCAAAGTTAAATCAGCAGGTTTGTGTACATGGGAACAACGCATTTACACAGGCCAAGCAAAATCTGATTACCCAGTTCTTGGTGGCCATGAAAATGCTGGAGAGATTGCAGCTATTGGTGAATTAGTAACGAATGTAAAAGTTGGCGACCGAGTGACAATGGGTTCATCTTCTTGCGGAACATGTCGTGCATGTCTTCGCGGAGAAGATAAAGGTTGCACCGAACACTTTCTCAACTTCTCACTCAAAGGTGGTTCATACGGCCCTGGTGGCTTTGCTGAATACAAAATTCATAGAAGCGATGGTGTGTTTCCTGTTGGCGATGCGCCATGGGATCAAGCAGCACTTGCCGAACC
>JBEAYI010000064.1:0-7591 GCA_041159375.1 Actinomycetota bacterium | reverse complement strand
CTTCTTAAGAACTGCTACAGCTGCAAGTCCGAGACCTTCGTTAGCTGAAACAACAGCGTCAAGCTTTCCGCCAGCCTTTGAAAGTTGCTGTTCGAAAATTACTCCACCCTTTGCGTTATCCCAGTCTGGGACAGCTTGATCGTCGACCAATGTGTAAGCCTTTGAATCGATCAATGGACGTAGTACTGAATCGTATCCAGCCTTGAAAAGTGTTGCGTTGTTATCTGTTGGTGAACCGTTTAGGTAAACGATGCGTGCTGTTGACTTACCAGCTGCATCAAGACATGCCTTAATACCTTCACCTTGTAGCTTGCCTACTGCTTCGTTATCAAATGATACGTAGTAAGAAGCTGAACCGTTAAGTGTTAAACGGTCATAGTCAATTGTTGGAACGCCTTGTGAAGCAGCCTTATCCTGAACAGCCTTAGCTGAATCTGAATCTAGGTTCACCATGATGAGAACCTTTGCACCTGCTGAAAGCATTTGATCAGCGATTGTCTGGAATGCGGCCTTATCGCCATTTGCATTCTGGATATCTACCTTTACACCAGCAGCATCAAATGCAGCTTGTAGGAATCCGCGGTCAGCAGTTTCCCAGCGAGCTGATGAAGCAGCATCTGGAAGGATTACACCGACGAAACCGTCAGCAGAACTGTCGCTCGATGAGCAACCTGTTAATGCGATTGCAAATGCAGCAAGTGCTGCAGTGATCGCTAAACGGCGCTTTGCCATAGATTTATTACCTTTCGAAAGGTGGAACACCCCTGGTTGAAACCGTTCCAACCAGTTGAGGGGGGTAGAACCACGGGCGACGGTATCTCTTATAGGCAAAAAGGTCACTAGCGATGCACGCTCAATGTGAGCCCACGGGAGTAACAATTCGGTAACAATGCAGGAGCGCAGGCGTAAACGGTAGCCTTTGGCAGATGAGCAGCTCAGAGATCTCACTTTCCGAGCAGATCTCCGCCCACATCCGCACAGCCATCCTGGCCGCCATCGATGCGGGTCAATTGCCTAAAGAGATTAGTAAAGAAGTTCCAGAATCAATTTCTCTTGAACGTCCGAAGAATCGCGATCATGGCGACTATGCAACTTCTATTGCACTGCAATTAGCAAAACCATCAGGCAAGAATCCGCGAGAAGTTGCAACTATTTTGCAATCGAACTTGGCAGTGATTCCTGAAATTTCAAAAGTTGATATTGCAGGACCAGGTTTTCTCAACATCACCCTTAATCGCGCAAGCCAAGCAGAACTTGTCAGCACAATTTTATCTGCGCAGAAAAACTATGGTCGAAGCACCGGTCTTGCAGGAGTGCGCATCAATCTCGAATTTATTAGCGCAAACCCAACAGGGCCTTTGCACCTTGGACACACACGTTGGGCTGCAGTGGGAGACGCGCTGGGTCGCGTGCTCAGTGCAGCCGGAGCCGATGTTGTTCGCGAGTTTTACGTTAACGATCGCGGAAATCAAATGGACTTATTCGGCGCATCTCTAGAAGCAGCAGCACTTGGAAAACCAATTCCAGAAGATGGATATCAAGGTCAATATATTGGCGACATCGCTTCATCCCTTGTTGCGCAAGATTCTAAATTGATTTCAATGCCCGAACCACAACGCGTTAATGAATTTCGTGAACGCGGTTATGCATGGCAACTAGGAGATCAGAAGCGAGTACTGGATAACTTTGGAACTCACTTCGATGTCTGGTTCTCAGAGCGCTCGCTGCACGAAGGTGGTTCTGTCGATGTTGCAATGGTGAAATTACGCAAACAAGGTCATGTCTTTGAAGAAGAGGGCGCTACCTGGCTTCGCACTACAGATTTCGGCGATGACAAAGATCGCGTATTAACAAAAGCCAATGGCGACCTCACATACTTCGCTTCAGATACTGCGTATTACATAAATAAGCGGGGACGTGGTTTTGATATATGTATTTATATGTTGGGTGCAGATCACCATGGATATGTTGGTCGCCTAAAAGCAACAGCGGCATGTGCCGGAGATGATCCTGAATACAACATTCACGTATTAATAGGTCAGCTCGTAAAAATCATTGAAGGCGGCGAAGAAGTAAAACTCTCAAAGCGCGCTGGAACAATTATTACTCTTGAGGAATTAGTTGAAAAAGTTGGTGTAGATGCTGCGCGCTACACATTAATTCGTTATCCAGTTGATACACCGATGATTTTAGATGTGGATGTTTTAAAGAGAAATACAAATGAAAACCCTGTCTATTACGTGCAATATGCACATGCTCGTATTGCTGGTGTTCTGCGAAATGCGCAAGAACTCAAGATTCCGGTCGGATTAGAAAACTTTGATCCTTCCCAGCTCACTCACGATCGCGAAAATGAATTACTTGGTGCACTCGCAGAGTTTCCAAAGATTGTTGCGGGAGCAGCAGAGATGAGAGAGCCTCACCGAGTTGCTCGTTACCTTGAAGAACTTGCTGGCGTGTATCACCGTTTCTATTCTGATTGCCGCGTATTACCACTGGGCGATGAACCCGTATCTGCCCTGCACAGTGCGCGCGCTAATTTATGCGCGGCAACAAATCAAGTCATTAAAAATGGTTTAGATTTACTCGGCGTGAGCGCACCGGAGAAAATGTGATGAGTAAAAATATGCAATCACTGTGGTCTAAAAACATTTCAATGAGCAATGGCGAACTTCACTGCTCTGGAATTTCTGCAAGCGCACTCGCTGCAGAGTTTAACTCGTGCGTTGAATTGGAACACCGAACTCTCTAATGCTTTTGGGTCACAAGCGGGTCGAGTGTATTACGCGGCAAAAGCCTTTATCTGCGTAGAAGTAGCACGATGGATTGCAGATCTGGGAATCGGAATTGATGTCTGCACAGGTGGGGAATTAGCAGTTGCACTCAAAGGTGGCATCAAGGCTGAAAATATTGAAGTGCATGGCAATAACAAATCAATTGAAGAAATTGAGCAAGCAGTTGCTGCAGGTGTTGGAGCAATCGTTATTGACTCACTCTTTGAAATCGAGCGAATTGCTTCTGCAGCTAAGTCTGCTGGAAAAGTACAAAAAGTTTTGCTCCGCTTAACTCCTGGCATCGAAGCGCATACGCATGAATCAATTGCAACAGCGCATGAAGATGTGAAGTTCGGTTTTTCTATTGCAAGTGGCGCAGCCTGGCAAGCAATCATTGAAACCAAAAAACATGCCAGCCTCGAACTTCGCGGTTTCCATTCACATATTGGTTCGCAAATTTTTGAGACAGAACCATTTGCAATTGCTGCAGAACGTTTAATCGAACTCTTAGCAAAATACAATGAAGAGTTTGGTCAACAACTGCCCGAATTAGATCTCGGTGGCGGATACGGAATCGCATATTTAGATAGCGAATCTGAGATTCATGCAGCCGATGTGTTGGGTGCACTGGCAACTCAAGTAAAACAAGTATGTGCCAAGTATTCACTCGACGTACCAAAGATTTCCATCGAACCTGGTCGCGCAATAGTTGGACCATCAATGTTTACTTTGTACTCAGTTGGCACAACAAAGGTTGTGACACTAGAAAATGGTGCATCTCGAAACTATGTTTCAGTCGATGGAGGTATGAGCGATAACTTGCGTACCGCTTTGTACGGCGCCGAATACACAGCGGTAATTGCTAACCGCGAATCAACTGCTAAAAAAATTGCAACGCGCATTGTTGGAAAACACTGCGAAACAGGGGACATCATTATTAAGGACATAGATTTCCCATCAGATGTGACACCTGGAGATTTACTTGCCACGCCAGCAACAGGTGCATATGGCCGAAGCATGGCCACGAATTACAACCACATCTCGCGTCCTCCCGTTGTCGCTATAAAAGATGGAAAAGCACGAGTAATCCTGCGTCGAGAGAGCATCGAAGATCTCCTGCGCCTAGATATTTAACGCGCATCTGCTCATCTGTGAAAGAATAAGAACATGAGCGCGCATAAAAATATTCATATTGGCATGCTTGGCTGCGGTGTTGTCGGCGGTCAAGTTGCTGCGTTGCTCGAGAAAAATAATGCAGAACTCTCTACCCGCGCAGGTGCGAAATTAATATTGAAAAAAATTGCCGTTCGAGATCTTAAAGCCGCACGTGAGGGAGTTAACCCAGCTCTGCTTACAACTGACGCGCAATCTGTAATTAATGATCCTGAGATCGACATTGTTATTGAAGTAATGGGCGGAATAGATCCTGCTCGTGAATTAATCCTTGCGGCAATTAAAAATGGCAAATCAGTTGTTACTGCCAATAAAGCACTGCTTGCATCACATGGTGCAGATTTGTTTACAGCAGCCGATAACAAAGGCGTAGACCTTTACTACGAAGCTGCTGTTGCTGGTGCCATTCCAATTATTCGCCCAATGCGTGAATCACTTGTTGGAGATCAAATTACTCGCGTTATGGGAATTGTTAATGGAACAACGAATTACATCCTTACAAAAATGGATGAAGAAGGACGTGCATTCGACGAAGTTCTCAAAGAGGCACAGAGTCTTGGTTATGCGGAAGCAGATCCAACTGCTGACATCGAAGGATTTGATGCAGCATCAAAAGCTGCAATCATCGCTGGTTTAGCATTTCATTCGCGTGTAAGTGTCGATGATGTCCATCGCGAAGGAATTTCATCGATTACAGCAGATGATGTAGCAGTAGCAAAGACAATGAATCACGTTATTAAATTGCTAGCAATTGCAGAACTGACACCAGATAATCGAATTTCAGTTCGAGTTCATCCAGCGTTAATTGCGCGCAGTCATCCACTTGCTGCAGTGCGTGATGCCTTTAATGCTGTCTTCGTTGAAGCAAAATCTGCAGGTCAATTAATGTTTTATGGTCGCGGTGCTGGTGGTGCTCCAACAGCTAGTGCTGTTTTGGGCGACGTTGTTGCAGTTGCTAGACATCGAGTCAGTCAATCAGTTGGTCCACGTGAAAGTGATTATGCAGACCGTGCGATTGCGCCAATTGGCGACACAAAAACACAATTTCTTATTCGTTTAAATGTTGCGGATAAGCCAGGTGTCTTGGCGGCAATTGCTCAAGTCTTTGCCACAGAAGGCGTCTCAATCCAAACTGTTCGCCAATCAGGACGTGGCAATGACGCCGAACTAATTGTGGTCAGCCATGGAGCAACAGAATCTGCACTCAGCGCAACTGTGAAAGCACTATCTAATATGGATATTGTTACAAAGGTAGAGAGCGTACTTCGAGTGCAAGGATCACAATCCTGATGGGAATTTTTAATCGCAGACCTGGTGCGCATCAATGGCGCGGTGTAATAAATGAATACCGTCACCGTTTGCCAGTTACAGAGAGCACTCCCGTCATAACTCTGAACGAGGGTGGAACACCACTTATTTTTGCTTGCAATCTTTCTGAGTTGTTAAAAAATAATGTGTGGATTAAATATGAAGGTTTAAACCCAACAGGATCATTTAAAGATCGCGGAATGACCATGGCGATTTCAAAGGCTGCAGAAGATGGATCCAAAGCTGTTATCTGTGCATCAACAGGAAATACATCGGCATCCGCTGCGGCGTACGCGGTCAAAGCCGGAATGGTCCCCGCAGTTCTTATTCCTAAAGGAAAAATTGCACTCGGTAAATTAGCGCAAGCAGTTGCTCATGGTTCAAAGATTTTGCAAGTAAATGGAAACTTCGATGATTGCCTCACTCTGGCTCGTGAGTTATCTGAAAATTTCCCAGTTGCACTCGTTAACTCAGTTAACCCGTATCGAATTGAAGGACAAAAGACTGCTTCCTTTGAAGTTGTCGATGCTTTAGGTGATGCACCCGATATTCATGCATTGCCAGTTGGTAACGCAGGAAATATCACTGCGTATTGGAAGGGCTATAAGGAATACCGATCAGATCGCATGTGCTCACAGTTGCCAGCGATGTGGGGATTCCAAGCAGCAGGTTCCGCACCAATTGTTAAAGGAAAAATTGTAAAAAATCCAAACACAATTGCAACAGCGATTCGAATTGGTAATCCAGCGTCATGGCAGCAAGCAATTGATGCGCGCGATTCTTCCGGTGGCTTAATTGATGCGGTAACAGATAAGGAAATTCTTGCGGCATATCATCTGATTGCATCTCGCGAAGGAATCTTCGTAGAACCTTCATCCGCAGCTGGTTTAGCTGGCCTCATCAAGTATCAAAAGGCTGGAAAACTTCCAAAGAATAAAACTATTGTTATTACAGTTACTGGCCACGGATTAAAAGATATTCCTTGGGCACTTGAAGGTGCGAAGAAGCCTGTTGTTATTCCAGTAAGCGTTAAAGCTGCCGCGAAAGCGTTAGGTCTTTCCTAAAATGGCAAAACCAACTTTTCGTGCCAATGCTGTACAGATTCAAGTACCAGCAACGAGTGCAAATTTGGGTCCAGGTTTTGATTCACTCGGTTTAGCACTGGGTATGCATGATCGATACGTTGCACAAATTCTTGATGATCCAGGCTTGGATATTGATATCACTGGTGAAGGTGCAGATGTATTGCCACGTACAGATAAGAATTTGCTCGTTAAGGCGATGTACAAAGGATTTAAGTTTCTAGGTGGCGAGCCCAAAGGCGTTGCTATTCGTGCACTTAATGTAATTCCACATGGTCGCGGATTGGGTTCTTCGGCAAGTGCCATAGTTGGTGGATTGATGCTGGCTCGTTCATTGGTCTTAACTGGTGAAGAGAAGATGAGCAATGAAGATTTACTAAATCTTGCAACTGAGATGGAAGGCCATCCAGATAACGTTGCTGCTGCTCTATTTGGAAGCGCAACAATTGCTTGGACAGAAGACCAACGCGGAAAGAACATCGCACGCGCGGTTCAAATCCATGTAGACCCACGAATTAGCGTTGTTTCATTTATTCCAGAAGGTGCTGTTGCGACAGCGAAGGCACGTAAGTTATTACCAGAAACCATCGTCCACGCAGATGCAGCAGCAAATACAACTCGCGGAGAATTACTTGTACACGCCCTAGCTTCACGCCCAGACTTATTGTTTATAGCCACTGAAGATTTCATTCACCAAAAGTTCCGCCAAGAAGCAATGCCTAAATCATTTGCCTTACTAAATAAATTACGTGGTGCAGGCGTTGCAGCATTTATTTCCGGAGCTGGACCAACAGTGCTTGCTCTTCATAATGGCGACGCCAATGAAATTACTGAATTGCAGCGAGCAGCCGGATCGAACTTCGAGGTAAAACCCCTCAGTATTTGCACTACTGGAGCGGGAATCATCGCCTAATTTCGAATTTGTAGTCCCTGGCGCCTCGGTGCTACCCTTATGGCATCTGATTGGCCGGCTCTCATTAAGCGGTGCAAGATTTTTTCAGGTAAATAAATTAATCGCACCTTACGGGCAATCCTTAAGGCCATTACTGAAATGAAAACAATGACAGAAAAAGAACCTATACGTTCAGACAGCCCAGAGTTAAATGCAATGTCTCTTCCGAAACTTAAGGAAGTTGCATCACAACTAGGTATTGATGGCGCTGCAAAGTTAAAGAAAGATGCTCTCGTTCAGGCAATTGCTGATCTACAAGCAGCCAACAGAGAAGCAGCTAAGGCAGAGCGTGAAGCTCGTCG
>JBEAYI010000063.1:0-4890 GCA_041159375.1 Actinomycetota bacterium | reverse complement strand
TGATAAATATCCGCGCAGCTCTTCACCGGGAATTCCTAATTTTCTTCCCAGTGAAGAACCAGTTGCAATAATTACAGCGTCATACTTTGCTTGTAGATCAGCAAGTTGAACATCGGTTCCGAGTTCTAGATTGCCAAACAAACGAAAGTTTCCGGCGGTTGCAATCTTTTCAAATACTTTTGAAACAGTTTTGATCTTTGGATGATCCGGTGCAACACCGCTTCGTACTAATCCCCAGGGTGTTGGAAGGCGTTCAATCATGTCGATTGCAAAAGTTTTATCGTCACTCTGCGCATTTTGAAGTGCTTGCGCTGCGAAATAACCTGCAGGTCCTGCGCCAACGATTGCTACCGTAAAGGTTGGCACGCGAGAACTCCTTAACTAATTTATCTGCGGAGACGAGGAGATTTGAACTCCTGAAGGGTTTTACCCCTTACCTCGTTAGCAGTGAGGCGCACTCGACCGGGCTATGCGACGTCTCCTTGTACGCAGCAAGTTTACAGGTTCAAAGACAGTCGCGATACAAAGCGTTTCGCTTTAGACTTGCCGACATGGACCAAAAAGAGGTTGTAAAAGCCGCGCGTGATAACACTCCTTCACCTGCTTTTGCTGACTTTATGTCCAAAGGTTGGGTGCCATCTGATTTAGATGATGTCGTTGCTGGTCCCGCTGTTACATCCGCATTTATTCGACGAGCGGCTCTGTCTGCGCAATATCCAGGTGTTCGTTTAGTTTTGCCAGCTGGTGGTTTCAAAGTTCGCAGCAATGATTGTGATTACAGATTTCGACCACACTCTGCTTTTGCTTATTACTCCGGCGTGCAAGGTGTTGAAGCTAGCGCCGATGCAGTTTTAGTTCTTGAACCAACTGCAGATGGTCACGACACATATTTATATATTCATCCGCGTTCTACTCGCGATACTCACGCTTTTTATACCGACCGTCGCTTTGGCGAATTGTGGGTTGGTCGTCGCTTCACACTAAAGGAAGCACAAGATCGTTATCAGATTGAAACTCGTCGAGTCGATGATCTTGAATCACTTCTAAAGGATGGCGCCGCTGCACTAATTATTCGTGGCGAAGATCCAATGGTTGATAAAAACGTTGCTCTGCATCCACAAGAAAAAGATTTTGTGACATACACATCTACTGCTCGTTTGATTAAAGATGAGTACGAAGTCTCTGAATTACAACGCGCATGCGATGAAACTGCAAAAGGTTTTGCCGATGTTGTTCGCGCATTTCCGGCAGCAGTGAGCACTCCTCGCGGTGAACGAGTTGTTGAAGCAGCGTTCTTTGGTCGTGCACGCATTGCTGGAAATGATTTGGGTTACGAAACTATTGCTGCTTCTGGTTCGCATGCGTGTGTGCTGCACTGGATTCAAAATGATGGCGAAGTTCGTCCGGGTGAATTAATTCTTATCGATGCTGGTATCGAAATGGATTCGTATTACACAGCAGATATCACTCGCACATTGCCAATTTCTGGAAAGTTTTCTCCTGCGCAACGTGCGCTTTATATGTTGGTTTACGAAGCACAACTCGCTGGTTTTGCAGCAGTAAAACCTGGTGCAACATTTAAATCAATTAACGCTGCATGCCAAGCAGTATTGGCAAAAGGTTTGTCAGATATGGGCGTTCTGCCTATGTCACCTGAAGAGTCTTTGTTGCCAGAAAACGGATTGCATCGCCGTTGGACTCTGCACGGAGTAAGCCACATGCTCGGTATGGATGTACATGATTGCGATAAAGCTCGCGATGAAGATTATTTGCTTGGAACACTTAAAGAGGGCATGGTTTTAACTGTAGAACCAGGGCTTTATATCCAACCTGATGATGAGATGTTCGCACCGGAATATCGCGGAATCGGAATTCGTATTGAAGATGATGTTGTTGTTACTGCTGATGGTTGCCGTAATTTAAGCGAAGATTTGCCACGTCATCCTGATCAAATTGAAAAGTGGATGGCCTCTTTAAGAGACTAGATTCATTGCAAGAGCTGCAGCAAATAATCCCAGCATCAAAGATCCCATGTAATTAATGATTGCTGCCTTAATTTTCTTTAGTTCTATAGCTAAGTAAATATCTAACATAAAGGTTGACCACGTTGTAAATGCGCCAGCAAATCCAATTGCAACCAGCGCTGTGGTGTTATCTGTTGCACCCCATGTAAGTCCGATAACAAAAGAGCCAAGTACGTTTACGGTAAATGTTCCCCATGGAGCGTTTGAGAATTTACGTAGGTATTGATCAATAACAAATCGTGCAGGAGCACCGATTGCTGCTCCGAGAATTACGAAGGCGACTCTCATGTGCGCACCGGAATTACTTTGCGAACTATCGGCATAAGAATTGCGATGATCGCCAGGCTAGCGATGACAGTGGCACTTAAATACATCGTGCCGCCATCACTTGGTTCGAGTGTCAGCAGCGCCACTGCAGAAAATGTTGTTAGGCCTGAACAAAAACCTGGTAACCAAAAGTGTCTTTGATTCGTGGTGCCGCGGCGTTCCATAAAGACAATCAGGAATGTTGCAACCGCAACACCTAATAGGTTTGCGATTAACGTTGCCGTGCGCGAATTATCGAAGAGTTCACTGATTGTGAAACGAAGGAGCGAACCGAGTATTCCGCCAAGTGAGACCAAAGAGATTGATCGCACGTTGACGCTCTGACTCATGTATTAAACGATACCTTCGCGCTTCCGTATTTTTGTGCCCAACCAGCGAAGTGGATCGTATTTAACATCTACTACGCGCTCTTTCATCGGAATGATTGCGTTATCTGTAATACGAATGTGCTCTGGGCACACTTCAGTACAGCACTTCGTGATGTTGCACATTCCAAGACCGTGCTCTTCTTGAGCCTTTTGCTTGCGGTTTTTAAGAGTATCTAGTGGGTGCATATCTAGTTCTGCGATGCGAATAAAGAAGCGTGGTCCAGCAAAGGACTTCTTGTTCTCTTCGTGATCGCGAATCACGTGACATGTGTCTTGGCACAAGAAGCATTCGATGCACTTGCGGAACTCTTGGCTGCGTTCAACATCTACTTGTTCCATACGAGCTTCACCTGGCTTTAAGTTTGCAGGTGGTTCATACGATGGAATTTCCATTGCTTTTCTGTAATTAAATGAGACATCAGTTACGAGATCTTTAATAACTGGGAACGCACGAAGTGGTGTGACAGTAATAGTTTCTTCGTCGCCATATGAAGCAACCTGTGTCATACAAGCAAGACGTGGCTTACCGTTAATTTCCATTGAGCAAGAACCGCACTTGCCAGCCTTACAGTTCCAGCGAACAGCGAGATCGCCCATCTGTGTTGCTTGCACGCGGTGAATTACATCGAGTACTACTTCGCCTTCATTTGCTTCAACTGTTACGTCTTGCAAGCCACCGTTATCTGCATCCCCGCGCCAAATACGCATCTTGAGTTTGCGTGCCATTAGCGTGCACCGCCTTTCGCGATTTCATCCGCTGTCATGTACTTCTCTAATTCGTGAACGTCAAATAAGTCAAAGAGTTCTTTTGGAAGTGCTGGTAATTCTTGCTTGCGCACTGAAACTACGTTGCCATCAAAGGACGCGATGTGATTTATCTGGCGCCACTTGTTATCAAGTTGTGGGAAGTCATCACGTGTATGTCCACCGCGGGACTCTTCGCGAGAGATTGCAGACTTTGCTGTGCTCTCGGCAACTAGCAACATGTTGTCTAAATCAAATGCAAGGTGGAAACCAGGGTTGAATTTACGACCGCCTGCAACAGAAACATTTGCACTGCGCTTTCTAATTTCTGCAATCTTTTCAATTGCTTCTTTTAGTTCAGAACCTGTGCGAATAATTCCAACGAGGTTATGTGTAATTTCTTGTAACTCTGCGTGGAGTGAGTATGAGTTTTCGCCACCGCTACGTGTAAATGGTGCTTCGATGCGGTCTGCAGCAGCTTTAATCGCTGCTTCGCTGACTGCAACTGCTTTTGCGCCCTTTACATATTCTGCAGCGCCCATTCCTGCGCGACGACCAAATACAAGTAGATCTGAAAGTGAATTACCACCAAGGCGATTTGATCCGTGCATTCCGCCAGCAACTTCACCGGCAGCAAATAACCCTGGAACACCAACTGCTGCTGCAGTATCTGGTTCTACTTCAACGCCACCCATTACGTAGTGACATGTTGGACCAACTTCCATTGGCTCTTTTGTAATGTCAACGCCAGCTAATTCATAGAACTGGTGCCACATAGATGGCAAGCGCTTTTTAATAACTTCTGCACTTAAACGCTTTGAAACATCGAGGAATACTCCGCCGTGTTCTGTTCCACGCCCTGCTTTAACTTCTGTGTTAATTGCGCGAGCAACTTCATCGCGTGGCAATAATTCTGGAGGGCGGCGATTGTTATCTTGATCTGTGTACCAACGATCTGCTTCTTCTTCGTTGTCTGCGTATTTATCTTTAAATACATCCGGAATGTACTTAAACATAAAGCGTTCACCATTTGTATTGGTGAGAACTCCGCCTTCACCACGAACAGACTCTGTTACGAGAATTCCGCGAACAGATGGCGGCCACACCATTCCTGTTGGGTGGAATTGCAAAAACTCCATGTCAACAAGATTTGCACCAGCTTTAAGTGCAAGTGCGTGACCATCTCCTGTGCCTTCCCAAGAGTTTGATGTAATTTTAAATGTCTTACCGACACCACCAGTTGCAATTATTACTGCTGGCGCTTCAAATAAAACTTCTGCGCCAGTTTCGCGCCAGTATCCATATACACCTGCAACTTTTCCATCTTCTTTAATAATTTCTGTAACTGTTAGCTCTGGAAATACCTTGAGGTGACTCTCCATGGATGCATATGTCTTGCCATCTTTTTGCTGCAGAGCAACGATGCG
>JBEAYI010000062.1:0-4916 GCA_041159375.1 Actinomycetota bacterium | reverse complement strand
ACTAACTCATCAAGCAAATCTTCTGTGAGTTCGCGCTTGGGCTTTACCGCGAAGTGCTCGCGAGCCGCGCTGAACTGTGGTGTAAGTATGGCAGATGTTGAGGCTAAACCCAAGTAAGGAGCAAATTGAGCGTAATTAGCTGATTATCCGCGGTGTCGCGCATGCACGTTTTGCAGTAAACCAAAACCAATGAGCGTTGCGAACATACTTGATCCGCCGTAAGAAATGAATGGAAGTGGAACGCCAGTCATCGGCATTAATCCCAATGTCATTCCTATATTTTCAAAAATTTGAAAAGCAAACCATGCGGTTACACCAGTTGCAACAAGCCTTCCATATGGATCATTGGCTCTTCGAGCAATTGCAAAGGCGCGCATCAAAATAATCAAATAAAGTAAAACAATTCCGGCGCTACCGACAAAACCAAACTGTTCACCTGCAACTGTAAAGATAAAGTCTGTCTGCTGCTCTGGAACAAATCGTCCATTTGTTTGTGGCCCATCAAATAAGCCAGTACCAAATAATCCACCAGAACCTACGGTGATTCGGGCTTGGCGAAGTTGATAGCCACTTCCCTGCGTATCGGCATTTGGATTAACAAATGATTGCAAGCGATTAACTTGGTATGAATTAATCACACCAGCTTTAGTGGCACCAAAGGCTCCAATGATTGCGATGAGCAATAGAGCGACAACCCAACGCGAAGAGGCACCAGAGACCGCAATAATCGTTACAACGGATGCGCTGATGATAAATACGGTTCCCATGTCAGGTTGCAGCAGAATGAATACAACTGGAATGCTTGCAACCAGGAGTGCTTGTAAGACATCTCTTGAAGTAGGTTCATTACTGTCGTGTGTGCGCTCAGAGAGAATCATGGACATACCAACGATGATTGAAATCTTTGCTAATTCAGCAGGTTGAATCTGAAATCCACCCGGTAATGCAATCCATGCCTTTGCGCCATTTACTTCTGCCCCAAGGCCAGGTATTAAAACAATAATCAAACCTAAAACGCCTAGACCCCACAAAATTGGAGTGTAAGCACGCAGCAAACGGTAATCAATAATTGTGGTTCCCCATGCCAGCAGAACTCCAATTAAAATGTTTAACACGTGGCGCTTTAAGTAATACTGTGGATCTAAACCATTTGAGGCATACCAATCACGAGTTGCCGCATAAACAAGGAGTGTTCCGATTACTAATAGCGCAGCAACCGCAGCAGTAAGAATCGGATCAAATCCTGTAAATACTGAACCGCGAGATCTACGGCGATAAAGATTGCGCGTTGATAGAGAACTCATTAGTCCTCCTTCAATTTTGTAGCGGGTGAAATCTTCGGAATTTTCACCGGTGGTTTTCCATCAGGAAATATAGCCTTTGCTGGATCAATTCTTGATCCTGTGACACCAAATAAAGTTTCATAGATCTTACGAACACCCACACCACTGACAGATGCACCAAAACCTCCTTGGCTTACCATCATCACAACTGCATAACGAGGATTTTGTGTTGGACCGAAGGATGCAAACCACGATGTATCTGCCTTTAATGAACCATTCGCATTTCGACCAAATACTTGCGCAGTTCCTGTTTTGCCGCTGATTGCAATCGGGAATCCCGCAAAGGCTCCCGTTCCTGTTCCTGCAGTAACTACTTCTCGAAGTGAGGCTTCTAAGAATTTCAAGGTCGCTGGGGTTGCAGGCAGGGTTCCAAGTTGTTTTGGTTCAATCTTCTTAATTATCTTTCCATCAGTTGAAACTATTGCCTTAGCAACACTTGGGCGCAGTATTTTTCCACCATTGCCAAGTGCCGCATACATCTGAGTTAACTTAAGTGGCGTAATGACTGTATCGCCTTGTCCAATCGAGAAGTTAACAGCGTCACCTGCTCGAATTTTGTCTCCATCTAGACAGTTTTCACGGGCTAACTCAATGAGAAATGTCGTTAACTGACTCTTCTGAGCTCGCTCTTTGTAATTGCAGTAAAAATCTTTGTTCTCTGCATACCAATCTTTGCGCCACTCACGATTGGCTAAACGTCCTGCAAGTTCAGATGGCAAATCAATCTCAGTTTTTTTGTTGACTTGGAATCCTTGCGCTGCCTTGAAGAAATAATCATTCGGATTGGACTTTGGCTTTAAACCACCATCTCGAACCCATTCATCATATGCAATCTGATACCAAATGGTGTCACATGAAACCGCGATGGCTTTCTTCATATTTATACGTCCGAGAGCTTTGCTATCAAAGTTTTGGAAAGCACGATTACCAATTTGCGTCTCTGAAGGACAGTTATAAATTGCATTGAGGTTATAGCCAGCATTTGCTGCTGCAACTACTGAGACAGTTTTAAAAGTTGATGCCGGTGCAAATAAACCTTGTAACGGTCTAGATAAGGCAGGCACATTATTTTTTTCACTAAAGAGCGCTTTTGCATCTTTTACTGACAAGCCCTTTTCCCACGAATTAGGGTCATAGGTTGGATACGAAGCCATTGCCAAAATTTGTCCGTTGCGGATATCCATAACAACGGCAGCGCCTGAATCTCCTGGGTAACCACTAGCTCGTGCGCGAGCAACCGCATCGGAAAGTGCTTTTTCAACACCTGCTTGCAAACGAACATCCAAACTCGTAACTAAGTGATTTCCGCCAATAGGTTGTGTGTTCTGACTTTCACGTGTGATCGATTCTTTGCGATCCACAATTACTGTTCTGATCCCTGGTGTACCGCGTAGATAAGAATCGTATTGATATTCAAGTCCAGTCTTGCCAATAGTTTCGCTGCGATAGTACGAGCGACCATTTATTCCGGATAAATCCTCTTCTGTTACTGGTCCGACGTATCCCAATTCGTGTGCAGCATTTACTCCGGCATAACTTGGATAATTTCGTATTGCGACTGGAGTAGCGCCAATTCCCGGATACTCATTTGTGCGTTCGACAATTTGTAGCGCAATTTCTGGATCTGCTTCTTTCGTAATTGGAATAGGTTGATATCTAGAACCAGTCCAACAACCTGCTTTGTCGTATTTGGGCAACTCTCCGCACAAACGAGTTGCACGATACACATCTGTGTATGTCAAGCCGAGAAGTGAAGAGACATTCGCCAAAACTCGTGCGCCTTTATCTGGTTGCTTATCCAATGTAATTCGATCAACCGTAATTGCAAGCCCCACGCGGTTGAGAGCTAGTGGCACACCTGATGAATCAACAATGAGTCCACGAATAGCAGGATTTATAACATCTCTGCTTTGAATGCTCAGTGCGGCATCTTTGTATCTAGGCGCTGCAGCTACCTGTAAATAAAAAAGCCGACCAACTAGTGCAATCATTAATGTCAGAACAAATATCTGCACAACCAAGAGACTTAGGCGAACACGTTGGTTCATATATGCGCCTGATTACCAAATAGTGTCCGATGTAGTCGAGTGACAATCGGAAGAATCAATGGCGTAACAAAGAGAGCCCAAATACCATTTCCTAGGATGGTTATTAGAACTCTAGTGAAACTTCCAAAAGAGACTCCAAGAAGAAATCCCGTAATTACAAAAGCTATGAGGGTGAGTACGGATGCAGATGAAACCAGAAGAATATTTGTAATTGGATTTCCTCGAACGTTATCGTTTCCAAAACCTAAGAATGCAACTGCGTAACAGGCAAGAATCATGAGCAGAGTCCAATGGCCCATTGCTCCGCTTGAGCTCTGAGACAAATCCATCAAAAATCCAGAAATAAATCCGGTCAGTGCACCCACGGTTGGTGTACTAAGTGCTGCCCAAGTTAAGGCGATCAATAAAGGTAGTGAAAATCCACCGCCTGGCAATCGCAATTGATTGATAACGCTCTCTTGAATCAAAAATATGATCAAAAAAATTAGCGATGAAATAGAAAATTGCCTGGCCAACATCTATGAGCTACTTCGTGGTCGCCGTTGGAGTTGGAGTCGCAAAAATAGTAACCGTTGGAACAGGTGTTGGTTGTGGTGCAGCGGGAACAAGGGCATCCCCCGGATTGTTCTTGCCTGCACTGAGGACAACGCTTACAACCCCGAGTGCTGAAAAATTCGGATAGAGCATTACGGTGGCAGTCTGAGCAATAGATCCAGCGGTGCTATCAACTGCACTAATGATTCCAACAGGAATGCCAGGAACAAATGGGCGATTATTTGTACTTCCGCGAGCTAATAGAACGTCACCAACTTTTACGATTTTTTGATTATCAAGTAATTGTAATTCTGCTCGCTTTGAACCACGGCCAGAGAGAATTCCAATTTGTTGAGTGCCAGCAACCCTTACACCGACCTTAAAATCTGGATCTGTAGCCAACATAATGAGTGCTGAATTCAGGTAAGACTCTTTTACAACTCCTACGAGCCCTTCTCCAGATACAACCGTCATATTCTGACGCACTCCTGAAGTAGTGCCTGCATCGATAGTAATTGTTTGAGTAAAGCTTGTGCTGGCACCTTGTGAAATCACGCGTGCAGCTAAAACTTTATAGCCAGCGCGTCCCGCAAGGTCTAGAACAGATTTAAGTTGCTCCAACTCGGCATCAGCACTCTTTCGCTGAAGTAGTTGATTTCTCAATCGTGCATTGTCTGCTTTGAGTTTTTCAATCTGACTACGGGTGCGCCCTAAATGCGTGACATCGCCAAAGAAGTTCCGAAATGGAGAAACTACTGTGGAGCCAGCTTTTTGAAATGGTGAGAGAACATTTTGTGTACCGCTGCGAACTCCATCGAGAATCTTTACACCGCGAAGATCAAGGGTGATTAAGAATAAAGATGTGACGATAAGAATGATGAGTAGGAGGCGCGAGCGTCCTTCGCCGCCATAACGCATCTACTAATTACCTATCGACGAGGCTCAGAGATCAAAACCTTTTCAAGGGCTTCGAACTCTTCAATACATTTTC
>JBEAYI010000061.1:0-4922 GCA_041159375.1 Actinomycetota bacterium | reverse complement strand
AGACCATAATCGCGCCTAGATTTGTTGAGACATTTACTACTTTGGCGATAGCTGATGCGCTAAGAAAAGCGAAACCTAGATAAATCAAAGTTAACATCAAAAAAGATCCGGTGCCGGGACCAAAAATTCCATCATAAAAACCGATAACCAATCCAGCCACAGCCGAAATCAGAAAGCGCTTATTCTTTTGGTGACGCAAGATTTCAATTGAACCGAGATCTGGTTTACGCCACGTATAAATGGCAACTGCTACCAACAAGATGAAAACAATTGGTCGCATGGACTGTGTGGGGATAAGAGATGCGCTCAGCGCACCTAAAACAGAGCCAAAGAATGCGGGCAGAGCCATCGTTGCCAAGAAGATTGCATCTGTTTTAACGCTTCTGCGATAGGTGAGAGCAGACGCACTTGTACCGAAGATAGAAGCGACTTTATTTGTTCCTAGGACTTCGACAGTGCTTGCTTGCGGCAAACCAATTAGTAATGCAGGAAGTTGAATCAGTCCGCCACCACCCGCTATTGCATCTACGAGACCAGCGCTAAAGGCGGCAAGAATGAGAAAGAAAATGGTTACTTGGGTGATATCGCCAAACATGAATTAAGCGAGCTTTGAGAGCATGGATGCAACGGTTGAAACTGCACTTTCAACAGTGCTCTCAGATTTTTCTCCACTCTTTCGAATGCGAATCTCAACGTTGCCCTGTTCGAGTGCTTTACCCACAACAATAATTATTGGTGCACCTATTAACTCTGCATCTTTAAATTTAACGCCCGCACTTGGATCGCGTCGATCATCGAGTAGAACGGTGATACCTAAACTCTCTAGCTCCGTACCTATTTTTTCAGCCACATCAAATGGTTTATCTTCCTTGCCAGTTGCAACAATATGAACCTTTGCTGGTGCAACTTCAATTGGCCATGAAAGACCAATTTCATCGTGTGTCTGCTCGGCGACAGCTGCTACGGCGCGTGAAACACCAATTCCGTAAGAACCCATTGTTACTACTTGCGACTTTCCATTTTGATCAAGAACAGTCAGATTCAACGCTTCTGCATACTTTCGTCCGAGTTGGAAGATATGTGCGATTTCGATTGCACGATCAATAATAACTGGAGCCTTACATGATGGACACATATCTCCCGCACGAACTTCTGCTGATTCAACGTAAGCATCTGGTGTGAAATCTCTTCCGTTGACAACATTTCGTGCGTGGCAATTTTTCTTGTTTGCACCCGTTACCCACGATGTACCAGGTGCTATTCGTGGATCAGCGTAGAGAGTAATTCCAAATGTCTTTGCATCCTGGGGTCCTATGTAACCTTTAACAAGTTTTGGGTGTTTGGCGAAATCTTCTTCTTCGAAAATTCTTAGTTCAGTTACGCCAACTAAATTCGCTTGTAAGCGCTTTAGATCAACTTCGCGATCTCCAGGTACTAACACTGCAATCGCTTTGTCATCTGCCATCAACATCACATTTTTGAGTGTGTCAGCTCCTGTGTATCCGCCACCATATTGCGAATTAAGAACCTCAACTAATGAATCAATGGTTGGTGTATTAGGTGTATCCAAAACTTCTAGTGCAGGAAAATCTTTACTTGCAGGTGCATCAATAACAGTTTTCATCGCTTCAACATTTGCTGCATACCCGCATTTTTCACACAGGACATATGTATCTTCACCTGTTGGGCATGGTGCAAGAAACTCTTCGGATTTAGATCCACCCATTGCCCCAGCCATAGCGCTGACAATGTTGTAGTTAAGGCCTAAGCGCTTGAAAGTTTTTACATACGCATCGCGATGTCTCTTATATGAAAGATCTAAACCTGCATCATCGATATCAAATGAGTATGAATCTTTCATGACAAATTCGCGGCCACGAATAATTCCACTGCGTGGACGAGGTTCGTCGCGATACTTAGTTTGTATTTGATAGAGCGAGAGTGGAAGATCTTTATAGGAGGAGTATTCGCCCTTAACCATCAGAGTAAACATCTCTTCGTGAGTTGGTCCTAATAAGTAATCCGCACCTTTTCGATCCTGAAGTCGAAATAGTTCTGGTCCATATTCACTCCAGCGATTGGTTTCTTCGTAAGGCTCTTTAGGGAGCATTGCAGGAAAGTGAACTTCTTGAAATCCAGCCGCATCCATCTCTTCGCGAATAACTCTTTCGATATTTCGAAGCGTTATGTATCCAAGTGGCAACCACGAATAAATTCCTGCTGCGATTCTTCGGATGTAACCAGCACGCACTAAGAGTTTGTGGCTTGCGACTTCAGCATCCGCTGGATCATCGCGCAATGTGCGCAGAAAGAGTGAGGACATTCGCAACATGGTGCGAGCCTACCTGAGGGATGCGCTTAGTTGTGTGAGGTTAGTGAACATCAACGGAAGGTTCGCCTGAAGAAACTCCGGCAGCTTCCATCTCTTCGGCTAATCGCATTGCTTCTTCAATCAGCGTTTCAACAATTTGCGCTTCTGGAACAGTCTTAATTACTTGTCCCTTAACAAAAATTTGTCCCTTGCCATTACCGGATGCAACACCGAGATCTGCTTCACGAGCTTCACCAGGTCCATTTACTACGCAACCCATTACTGCAACGCGCAATGGAACTGTCATACCTTGCAAACCTGCCTGAACTTTTTCAGCCAATGTATACACATCAACTTGAGCGCGGCCACATGATGGGCATGAAACGATTTCTAGTTTGCGTTGACGCAAGTTTAGAGATTCAAGAATTGAAATTCCTACCTTGACTTCTTCAACAGGAGGCGCTGACAAAGATACGCGAATGGTGTCGCCGATGCCTTCTGCGAGCAAAATTCCAAAAGCTGTAGCGGATTTAATTGTTCCTTGAAAAATTGGACCAGCTTCAGTAACACCTAAGTGCAATGGATAATCACACTTTGAAGCGAGTAAGCGATATGCATTCACCATTGTCACTGGATCGTGATGCTTAACTGAAATTTTGATATCGGAGAAACCATGTTCTTCAAACAAGCTTGCTTCCCAGAGTGCTGATTCAACTAGTGCCTCCGGTGTGGCTTTACCGTATTTAGCAATCAAGCGAGGGTCGAGTGATCCAGCGTTTACTCCGATACGAATTGGAATACCAGCATCGCCTGCAGCTTTAGCAACTTCTTTAACTTTGTCATCAAATTGTTTGATGTTTCCAGGATTAACTCGAACCGCTGCACACCCTGCATCAATGGCGGCGAATATATATTTTGGTTGGAAGTGAATATCTGCAATAACCGGAATCTGAGATTTCTTTGCAATCTGCGCTAACGCATCAGCGTCATCTTGGCTCGGAACAGCAACACGCACAATTTGGCAACCCGATGCAGTTAGTTCAGCAATTTGTTGAAGGGTTGCATTTACATCTGCGGTGAGTGTGGTGCACATCGATTGAACGGAAACTGGTGAATCACTGCCGACGCCAACGCTTCCAACTTTTAGCTGCTTTGTCTTTCGACGCGGAGCAAGAGTTGGTGGTGGAGCTGAAGGAATTCCGAGATCAACCATGCCTTTATTCTGCCCTAATTCTTTTTGAGTTGCGACATGAGCACTAAAAATTGACCCGAATTGGATTAATGATGTCTGCAGCCAGAAGCAGAACCGTCAGCGCTGCAAGTAAAGCAAAGACGACCATTGTGAATGGGGCTAATTTGTTTACGTTAATTCCTTCAGGACGCTCTCTTCCTCGAATGCGCGCAAAGAGTGCTCGAACTTCATCAGCAATTGCTACTGCCATATGTCCACCATCTAGTGGAAGTATTGGAAGCAAGTTAAATACACCAACAAAAAAGTTTAAGCTTGCAATGATAAGTAAGAAGGTTTGAATTCGTTCAGAAGTACTTAAACCATCACTGCTGGCTGCTTGACCTGTAACTTGAGCGACACCGACAATTCCAACTAAACCATTTGGATCGCGTTCCGTTCCTGAAACAGTTGCTCCCCACAGCGCTGGAATCTTTGATGGAAGAGAAATAATTGCTTTGACCGCACCGGAGATGAATTCCCAGGAAACCAGTGCAGAGTTTTTGATTGATGTAAATGGCGCATCACGTACTAATTTAAATTCATTTACGATTCCAAGAAAGCCATACTCCTTGCCGTCAACAACTCGTGTTGCTGCGATCACTGAAATTGTTTGAATCTGGCCATCTCGTTCAATTTCTACGATCAGTTCTTTACCGGCCGATGTTCTAATTACTTCAACATCTTTTGCCCAATTGCTTACTGGAATTCCATTGAGGGAAGTTATGACATCTCCGGCTTGTAATCCTGCCAACAATGCTGGGGACTTCGGATCAGTATCTGCGCAAGCAGCATTAGCTTGAGGAACGCAGGCCGAAATTTCTGAAATTGTTGTCGTAGGTTTTGCAGTTCCAATTCCAGCAAAAATGATCAGCAGAATAATGAAACCTAGAACAAAGTGTAGAAACGAACCAGCGCCTAGTACTACGAGTTTGCGACCTGAGTGTGCTCTAAAGAATGCGCGAGACTCTTCTCCGGGTGGCATCTCATCAGTAGCCCTCATGCCCTCGATACGACAATAACCACCGGCGGGAATTGCTTTTATTCCGAATTCCGTCTCACCACGTGTAAATGACCATAGTCTTTTTCCAAAGCCGAGAAAGAATTCGCTGACGCGCATTCCGTATCTCTTTGCTGTTATGTAGTGACCAAACTCGTGGATCATTACGGAGAATAGAAGTGCAAATACAAAAGCTAAAACGCCAATAATTTTCATGAGGATACCATTCGTTGTAATACTTCTTGGGCAACTGTTCGTGCATCATGTTCTATTGCAGTGACATCGCTTAGGTCTCGAATCGAACTTGGATTTGATCCGCCAAGTCGTTGCACGCTCTGCTCTACACACTCCATGATTGAAGTAAATGCTATAGAACCTTTGAG
>JBEAYI010000060.1:0-5803 GCA_041159375.1 Actinomycetota bacterium | reverse complement strand
CATTGAGCAATTAACGCGCCATTTCCCACAGTTCCTTTAAATTTATTTCGCAGCAGCACTCGCGCCATTTGCATGTCATCTAACACTTCGGACTTTATTGATGCGTAACCGCCACTTTGTGCAAGTGCACTCTTTTTGACTGCAAAGAATTGACCGTTTGCAACAGCAAAAGATGGATTGCTCGAACGTTTTGCAATTGCAAGAGGGACAGATGAAAGCCATGACCATTGCAGTAAAGGCTGAATCATTCTTTCACCAAATGTGCGAGCAACTTGGGAAGGGTAGGCAGAGAAGAAATCAAGTGAGTGCTCGTGCATCGAATCCACAGCAGCTGCGATAGCAGTTTTACTCAAGCGCACATCTGCATCAATACAGATAAGCATTTCACCGCGTGCACTTTGGCTGAGTTGTTCCAGTGCCCACGGTTTGCCAAGCCAACCATCAGGTAAGGCCGAACCTTGCATAATCTTAAATCGTGAGTCATTGCGAGCCGTGGTTGTGACTAAATCATAGGTTTTGTCAGTTGAATTATCGTTAAGAATCAGAAATTCAACATCCGATAAATTCTCTTGTGCTGCAAGTGTTTCCACGATGGCGACTGCGTTTTCTTCCTCATTTCGCAGTGGAACAAGCACGCTTACTCTTTGAGTTATCTGTCCTCCGCTTCGAGGAGTGATGATCGAAAAAACATTGAGAATTGTGATTACGAGAGCGAGGATGCAAAACAATAATGAGAGTTCAAGCATTATGAAGTCTTACGGACGGCCAAGCCATCTAGAAAATGCATATGGCAGAAAGAAGAGTGCGAATGCGATGCCACCGAAGAAGGCAATACCTGGGCGATCAAAGAAGAATAGATTAGAGACAACGCCGCCAAAGAAAGTCCACGTTAACCAAACATCAACTGCTCCAAAACTTGCACTTGATTTTCTACGATCGCGAGGCAAAATTTGATGCAAAATAGCGATGAGTGCCATTCCAGCTAGTAGCCATCCAAAAGTATTTGAAAGTGGAATCTCTGGTTGATATGGAACATGTGCACCATCGAAGGTCCAACGCCAACGATTTGCCGCAACCATTTGTGGGTCGAGAAATAAATCCCAAGCCGCCATTGCATATCCACCGTAGAGAAATACCCAATTTCCGGCAACGCGCCGTGCAGCAATTAAAACTGGGTGAGCCATCATCACCCATGCAAATGGAACAACATATGGAACACCCGCAATTGTGTGACCAAGTGATGGGTCGTATTCATAAGTGCCAAAGGGCCAACCAGTTTTAACACCGACAGATTCAACTATTAGTGCGAATACAACTGTGGTTCCGAGATACGTGAATGCGTACTGCGCGCCGTATGCCAAAAGAGCATGTAGCGCCATGGCACCTGCCGCCCAATACACAGTTGCAATTGTTACTACTCGAAGAAATTCACCATCAATGAGTGGATAAAGAATTTGTAAGCCAATTGTGATTCCAAGAACTATTCCGAGCAGAGTTTTAGAACGAAATGAGATTCCGTTTCTGCGATTTCTGCGGGGCGAATAATGACGAATCGACATGGGCGTAATTCTGCCCTAGTTCGAACGCTTATCCACCATTGAACCGCGCTCCTCGCGCACACTAAAGCGCGCAAATAGTTCTTCGGCGTACCACTGGAATTTCTCAGTATCGGCAATCGCCTTGATGTGCGCTTCGCCTTTATAGGCAAAAGTTCGTAAATGCGCTGCGCTATTCCACAAAGAAAAAGTGCCCTGCAAACCAATGGGCGCTTCACCAATTCCAATTGCCGCAAGCAATCCAGGGCTTCCATGAAGAGAGGCCGTCACTGGAGGCACGGATGAAAAGAAGCGAGAGGTATGAGATGCCTTGATGCGCGCGCGAGTGATTGCTGCAATTTTTCCATCCGCATTGACATTACCTTTGACTTCAAAAGGTTCGCGCCTGCTCCATTTTCCATGTGAAGAGATTGGATCCAAAAGAATTCTGTATTCACCAGTACTAAATCTCCGCCACTTTTTTACAATTCTTGATTGATCAAGTGCTGCCAATCTATCTTCTTCAATAACAACTAAGAATCCCCAGCGATTGATGTCAGCGTCCCGCGGTGTAAATGTTTCACCTTTGCCTGCGCCCAAAAGCTTTGCAAAACTTACTCCTTTGAATCTACGCAAACGTCCACGATCTACGGCCATAGACCAGATTGCTAATGGCAATGAACGTGTTGGAGTATCGAAAAAATAGAGCGCAGTAACCATTAGCGAGACTGCGCAGTTTCAAGAATGTGGCGCGTCACAATTGTTGGATGATCCCACATTGGTGCGTGACCGCAGCTCTCAATGACAAACCACTTGCTATGTGCCGGGACTACCGAACGCTCTTGGCAACTTGATGAAGGCAATGTGTTATCGGAATCTCCAAAAACAATTGTTACTGGTATTGATTGTGGAATAGGGGAATCAAAGCGTTTCTTTAGCATTGCATCCCACGCTGGAAAATATCCAGGAGCAGAGCTCATTGCATTCGATGCATCCAAACAAGTTTCATAACTGAGATCGCGCCACAGCGGACTGACGTCTGCAAAACCAAGTTTGCGCGCCCATTCATATCTCAATGCAAAAGGTGAAAGTGGTTGAGTTGTTCTTGCTAGTACTCGAAGCAAGGCTGTGCCCGGATAGCGAGCGGTATACGGAGCAAGCCATAAACCAGCAGGTGCTAAACCAGTAATAGATAAGACGCGGCCACTATGTTTTGCAGCAACTTCGAGTGCGACCCAACCACCTAATGAATTTCCACATAAGTGAAACTTTTCGATTTCCAATGAAGTCATGGTTTCGCAGACAGCATCGCCAAGTGAGCGCGGATCCATTGCTTGGGAAATAGACATTGGTGTTTTGCCATGACCAGGAAGATCCAGAGTTATTACAGTGAAGTGGCGAGTCAACTCAGGAGTAATCAATTTCCATGCAGTTGGAGCCGAGCCCATGCCGTGAATCAGAACTAGAACATCACTGCCTGGGGGACCATCAAATTTCTGACTATCTAAAATCATTAAGAGCGAACCCGCTTTGATGCAACAAAGAACGCCACTGCAATGATTGATGCTGGAATAACGTTGATTTGTTCTTGAGTAGAACGAGATATTGCGTTCATGAAGACGCTCACTAAACCTAAGTACGCAAAAGCTTTTGGCACCCAGACAGGCTTAACACTTTTATTCTGCATGATTTGCAGATAAACATAGATTTGGTAAAGCACTACAAATGTTGTGCTGACATACAGAAAACGAATTCCCATTGGAAAAGATTCAAATTGCCCACCTGCAGCACGTGGAAGTGCATAACCAGCGTTGAGTACAACACCAATTACAAGAGCCAAGTTCCAAGCAAAAGAGAGAAGGACGGCTACTTTGAATATTCTTTTCATGGAGTCATTCTCCTACGACCATTGGCTTAGCACCAGTACAAGCGATTAGTTCGGCGTATGTTGTTGGAAAAACGGAGTGCGGATGTCCGGCCGCTGCCCAGACGATGTCGTAATCATTGAGTGCTTCGTCTATCAGAATTGTGGCTTGTGATACCCAGCCAATGGGGGATACGCCACCGATAGAGAATCCAGATTTTTCCTTTACATAATCCGCATCGACTCTATGTAACTTGCTTTGATTCAAACTTTTGGCAACAAGTTCAGTATCAACTTTATGACGACCGCTTGTGATTACCAGAAGTGGTGATTCATCATCTAATTTAAATACAATCGATGATGCAACTTGTCCTACTTCGATTCCTAGTGCGTCCGCTGCTTCTTTTGCGGTTCTAGCACTATCGGCAAGTGCTGTGATTTCACCTTTCATGCCGAGTTCTTTCATGAGCCCTTGAACTCGCTGCACGGATGAATTTTCAAAGATTGCGGACATGGCAGAACTTTAGGGCATCTAATTATTCGTTAGCGAAAACTTTGACGGAACCCCCATAGCAAGCCACCCACGTACGAGCGGTAGGAGCGTCATATGAAATTCCGATCGGTTCTGAACAGACTTTAATTGTTTGTAAAACCTTTAGATCCGAAGTTCGAACTTTAGAAACGGTTCCACTTTTGAAGTTAGTGGCAAAGAGCGCTGTGCCATCAGATGAAATATCTAGGCTTCGAGCTGCCTGGCCAATCTTGGCTTTGCCTAATGATTTATTGGTAACTAAATCCCACGCAGCGATTTGTCCAGAAAGATTCATAGTTGCATACAAAACTTTGTCATCTGGTGAAAGCACTAGCGCACGAGGGTTTGATCCAATAGGAATATAGGTCTGCTCGAATGTTGCCAGATCTATTTTGTGCAATCTATTGCCACCCATTTCGGCAACATATGCAAATGCACTGTCCTTAGTAACAACGATGCCACGTGGATAGCGACCTATTTTGATGCTCTTAACGACTTTCTGTTCAGCTACTGAAATAACAGAGACCGTGTATGAACACCAGTTAGAGACCAAGATGTATTTGTTATCTGGTGTTACTTGTACAACTTTTGGGACGGATCCAACCGGATACACGGCATCAATTGTGTAGGTACTCAAATCGATGCGCGAAAGAAAACTTGTGTCATAACCTGATGAGGGTGAGCATTTATCGGTACCTTCTTTATTGAAACCTTTTCCGTACATCGCATAATTTGTGAAGTACAGGTGCTTGCCATCTGGCGAGAATGCACCTTCAACAGGCGCTCCGCGATAGTTGCCGCTGTACTTTGAAAATCCAAAAGACTTAAGGTCCACGCTGTCTTTGACAGTTGAAACAAGCTCCATGGTTTTGGAGTCAAAAAAAGTGGTGCGCACTGATCAGACCTGAACCTGAAGAGAGAACAGATTTAGGGGCTAAGTCTCCAGAAAGAGTTTTCACTAATTTCATTCGCGTATCTTGCGAAAGTGGCTCGGAGGCGTGAGTAACCGGCAGAGAGGTGAGCGAAAGAGCGAATAATGCAACGAATACTCTTGGCATCAACACAATGCAAAGAGTAACGGAATTATTGAATCTGAATTCTTGAATTAGTCCTGGAACTTTCATATGCAGCCATCGCTACCTTGAGGGCTTGCAAACCTTCCTCACCGCTCATTTCAGATTCAATGCCATCTAAAATAACTGAGGTAAAGTGTTCGATTTCGGCATACCAACCCCAAGTTCTTGCTTCTTCGTGTGAGATTTTCAACCAACCTTTATTCGTTTCAACTTTCTCAGCAGCGTAGCCAGCACCATTTAGTGAATACACATCCATTGTCTGACCGCGTGCTAAATCAGCGCGCACGTAGCCATCTCGTCCAAGAACTTCTAAAACATCGTCGACGCCACCCGGTGAAACCCAACTTGCATCGACAGTCGCAAGAACACCAGTGTCGAATTCAAGAGTTATCAGGCAGTGATCATCTACTTGGCTAGATTTATCGAGAGTCAAAATTCGAGCATACACATGTGTAATTTTTGCTGGCTTCAAAAGCCACTGAATCAAACCAATTCCATGTATGCCCATGTCCATGGTTACTCCACCACCACTCATGGCAGGATCTCGGAACCACTTTGCATGAGGGCCACCGTGTCGCTCACGATGGCTAATGTGCACTAATTGTCCAAAGGTATTTTGAGCGATTAACTCTTTAATCTTTTGATATCGCGGCGCGAACACCAACTGCTCACCATAAAACAAATGAACTCCAGATTTGTTTGCCGCTGAAACCATTTCGGCACCTTGCTCTAGATTCATCGCAAGCGGTTTCTCGCAAACCACATGAATACCTTTACTCATAGCAAGCAAAGACAG
>JBEAYI010000059.1:0-4944 GCA_041159375.1 Actinomycetota bacterium | reverse complement strand
CCTGGCGGATATACGCGCTTACCTTTAGTAGATGCAACGGATGCACAAATTGCACAGTTGCGTGAAGACTTACGCGCAGGTGGCGTAACTCTTCGCTCATGACACATCCGCATCCAGAGCTCGGAACTCCTCCTAAATTAGCGCCAGACGCATTGCGCATTGTCGCTCTCGGAGGTCTCGCTGAAATCGGTCGCAACATGACCGTCTTTGAATGCAATGGAAAACTATTGATTGTCGATTGCGGAGTCTTATTTCCTGAAGAGAATCAACCAGGAATTGATTTAATCCTTCCTGATTTTTCTTACATTAGAGAACGTCTGAGCGATGTTATTGCAATAGTTCTTACTCATGGACATGAAGATCACATTGGAGCCGTGCCGTATCTACTACGCGAACGTGGCGATATTCCTATTTATGGATCAGCACTCACTCTGGCTTTGATTACTGCAAAGCTAAAGGAACACAGAATTACTCCACTTACACGTGAAGTGCGCGAGGGCGGCCAAGAAGATGTTGGGCCATTTGATCTCGAATTTGTTGCAGTTAATCACTCAATTCCAGATGCACTCGCAATTGTTATAAATACTCCTGCTGGTCGTGTTTTGCACACCGGTGATTTTAAGATGGATCAATTGCCACTAGATGGGCGCATTACTGATCTAAGAACTTTTGCGCGATTAGGTGATGAAGGCGTTGATATCTTTCTCGTCGACTCAACAAATGCCGATGTTCCTGGGTTCACTGCCTCTGAACGAGAGATTATGCCTGTACTAGATCGAGTTTTCAGATCTACAAAACGCAGAATTATTGTTGCTTCCTTTTCTTCTCATGTACACAGAATTCAGCAGGTAATAGACACGGCAGCAATCCACAACCGAAAAGTGGCGTTCATCGGTCGTTCGATGGTTCGCAATATGGGAATAGCTAGCGACTTAGGTTATTTAAATATCCCAAGCGGTATTTTGTTTGATGCAAAAGAATTAGATTCATACGATGACAACGTTGTATTGATTTGTACTGGTTCCCAGGGCGAACCGATGGCGGCTCTCTCACGTATGGCAAATGGTGATCATCAAATACGAGTGGGAGACGGCGATACTGTTATTTTGGCATCATCCTTGATTCCCGGAAATGAAAACTCGGTGTTTAGAGTTATTAACGAACTAACTCGATTTGGTGCAAAAGTTGTGCACAAAGCTAATGCAATGGTGCATGTTTCCGGTCATGCTGCTGCTGGCGAATTGCTCTATTGCTACAACATCGTTAAACCTAAGTACGTAATGCCCGTCCACGGAGAGTGGCGACATTTAAAAGCTAATGCAGAGATTGCAATTAATGCTGGCATCGCACGTGAGAACACAATCGTGATTGAAAATGGCGTTGTAGTTGACTTAGTAGATCACGTCGCACAGGTTGTTGGTGGCGTTCCATGTGGATTTGTTTTTGTTGATGGCCAGAGTATTGGTGATATTACTGAATCATCATTGAAAGATCGAAGAATTTTGGGCGAAGAAGGTTTTATTTCAGTTGTAGTTGTTATTGATTCACAGAGTGGAAAAATTGTTGCAGGACCAGATATTCATGCACGTGGTTTCGCTGAGGATGCTTCGCTATTTGATGAAGTTAAAATAGATATTGAAAAGGCACTTGCTGCCGCGGTCGTCGAAGGCATCAATGGAACACATCAACTTTCGCAAGTAGTACGTCGAACAATTGGGGGATGGGTTGGCGCAAAACACCGTCGCCGTCCAATGATTATTCCGCTAGTTATAGAGGTTTGAAATTTCTAACTTTCTCTAAGTCGGCGCGCCTGCCAACTCAATAATTGCTGAGCAATTACGATAAATAGTGTGGCTAAGAAAAAAAGCAGTTCTACGAAGCGCTCCAAAGCAGGTAACGCTTTACTTCGTGGACTGCGCGGATTATGGCGAGGAATTTCAAAAGCCTTAGGAAGCACAATTCGTTTCATAGCACGAGGTGCAAAAGACCTTGATCCCACTCATCAAAGAGATGGCGCAGCTTTTGCACTATTAATCTTGGCAATTATTGCTGGTGCTGGTGCATGGTTGCATGCAGACAATGTTGTTAGCCGTGCAGTCTACGCATTTGTATATGGAACATTTGGTCGAGTTGGTTTTATAGCACCCCTTGTTCTTGTGTATTTTGCAATCAGATTATTTAGAGTGCCAGATGAGAAGGCCGCAACTGGTCGAATCATCGTTGGAACTCTTACGTTGTTAATAAGCGCAAATGGTCTAGCGCATTTACTCAATGGTTCTGCCGGAACAGGTGCTACAGCTATTCGTGAAGGTGGCGGTTGGATTGGTTACGCAGTATCAACACCACTTGTTGCACTGATGACATCCATGCTTACCTATCCGGTACTTGTTGTGTTATTTGTATTTGGAATCTTGGTGGTTACTGCAACTCCAGCATCAGAAGTTTTCTCACGCATTTCTGGAGGTCTGCGCTGGTTGTGGGATCGTAAACCCTCTCGTCGTGAAAGCGATGAGGAGTTCGAAATCTCTGAAACTCCTCCCTTTGAATCTCCAGTTGTTGCGGATTGGAATTCGACAGCGGAAGATGAAGAAGAGTTAGATGAAGAAGAGTTCGACGAAGAATTTACTGTGGCAATGCCAAAACCTACGACACAACAAATTCAAAAAGATGCCAGACCCGTCCAACTCCTGCTTTCAAGTGATTCTCATTATGAATTACCACCGCCGGATATTTTGCGTGTTGGGCCTGCAGCCAAGGCGAAGAGCAAAGTTAATGACAGCGTTGTTGCCTCCCTTACGGAAGTATTTAAGCAATTTGAAATTGATGCCGAAGTCACTGGTTTTATGCGTGGACCAACTGTCACGCGATATGAAGTTGAACTCGGTAACGCTGTAAAAGTTGAGCGCATTACTGCCTTGGCTAAGAATATTTCGTATGCAGTCGCCAGCAGTGACGTGCGAATACTTTCACCAATTCCTGGAAAATCCGCAGTTGGAATTGAAATTCCTAACGCCGATCGTGAAATTGTTGCACTAGGCGATGTCATGAGATCAAGCGTTGCCGGACAAGATCATCACCCAATGTTGGTGGCCCTTGGCAAAGATGTTGAAGGTAATTTTGTGTGTGCAAACTTAGCGAAAATGCCTCACTTGCTCGTAGCTGGAGCAACCGGTGCGGGTAAATCTTCAATGATTAATGCGATGATCACATCGATCTTGATGCGCGCAACACCCGATGATGTTCGATTGGTTCTTATCGATCCCAAGCGTGTCGAATTAACCGCATATGAAGGAATCCCACATTTAATTACTCCAATTATTACTAATCCGAAGAAGGCAGCTGACGCTCTCACGTGGGTAGTTCGTGAGATGGATTTACGTTATGAAGATCTCTCCACATTTGGTTACAGACATATTGATGATTTCAATAAAGCAGTCCGCGCAGGCAAAGTTGTTCCGCCTCCAGGCAGTGATCGCATCGTTGAGCCATACCCCTACTTGCTAGTAATAATCGATGAGCTTGCGGATTTGATGATGGTTGCAGCACGAGAAGTTGAAGAGTCTGTAGTAAGAATTACCCAACTCGCTCGTTCTGCAGGTATTCACCTTGTTCTTGCAACGCAGCGACCAAGTGTTGATGTTGTGACTGGTCTGATTAAAGCGAATGTACCTTCTCGACTTTCATTTGCCACATCATCTCTTGCAGATAGTCGCGTAATTTTGGATAGTCCGGGTGCAGAAAAACTAGTAGGACAAGGTGATGCACTCTTTATCCCAATGGGAGCAAGTAGAGCGATCAGAATTCAAGGTGCTTATGTTTCCGAGAGAGAAATCGAAGCGGTGACAACACACGTAAAGAAACAGTTATCTCCTCGATACCGTGAAGATGTAACAGCGCCAGTTTCTACAGCAAAGTTAGTTGATAAAGATATTGGCGATGATTTAGATATTTTGTTACAAGCCGTAGAACTTGTTGTTGGAACGCAATTCGGTTCAACATCAATGTTGCAAAGAAAATTGCGAGTTGGTTTTGCAAAAGCTGGACGATTGATGGATTTAATGGAGTCTCGCGGAATTGTTGGACCATCCGAAGGATCCAAAGCGCGCACAGTGCTGGTCAAACCAGATGAACTCGATTCGGTGCTTGCAACCCTTCGCGATTACTAATTGTTCATTTTATAGGCGCGAGAAATTGGGGTGATATGACCCCTAAAGTGGCATCCGGGCTATTCGTGTTCACCCCTCGGGTCTACCATTGGGTTAGCAGTTCACCCCCAACTTTATTTTTTGAGGTTACATGTCATTAGGTTCAGTCATACGTCAGGCCCGCATTGACGCGGGTCTAAGTATTGACGATCTTTCTGAACGCACAAGTATTCGTGCCGGTTTACTTAAAGAAATTGAAAGTGATGACTTCACCAAATGCGGCGGTGAAACTTATGCTCGTGGGCACTTAAGAAACATTGCGCCACTCATCAAAATGGATTCTCAATTACTTCTTGAATTGTACGAAAATGAACAATCCATGCAACCACGTCGAATTCAAGAAATGCTTGCCGAAAATAATGTGATGACAAATCCAGTTGATAAGAAGACTATTTCTTGGAAAACATTGGCTGGAATTTCACTCTCAACTTTGGCACTTCTTGCCGCGGTTCAAATAATTATTTCTAATTCAAAGACAACAACTGTTACAAACCCAGAAGTTGTTGCTTCTGAATCTGCCACGCCTCAACCATCACTCACAGCCGAAGCACAACCAACGCAAACTTCTGCAGCTACACCTGCGCCAGTTCGAGATACTTATTCATCTGGCACAGGAGTATCAGTGTCTGTGACTGCAGTCCGTGCCAATTCTTGGTTATTTGTTTCAGATTCCAATGGAACAACTTTGTATAGTGGGCAAGTACGAAATGGACAAAAGTTAAATTTCAGTGCAACGACT
>JBEAYI010000058.1:0-5029 GCA_041159375.1 Actinomycetota bacterium | reverse complement strand
ATTGCAGCACCGCCAGCGCCCAAAGGTATTGCCCACACATATGCAACCCATACGTTTGGCGCAATGGCCATACCGACATTGGCAATACCCAACATCAGTGCAGCACCTGCAACTAGACCAATTCTTGTTCCAGTCTTAGTTTCAAGCCACGCTAATCCAGCCTTAGAAAATCCAAGAATTAATGTAACTACGCCACCTGCGATGAGGATCAAACTATTTGTCATCGCATTTGGATTATTATCTTGGTAACGCCAATTAAGTAAGCCGAGTGCAATAAAGAGATATCCGGCCCAACGAGCGTTTGTTTTAACCATGAGCCCCCCGTCAGGATTGAACTGACGACCTACGCATTACAAGTGCGTTGCTCTACCACTGAGCTAGGGAGGCCTTTCGTGCTGCGCAATTATGGCAGGAGATTACAAAATCTAGAAATCGAGCGGGAGTTAGTGAGCCGCTGGCCACGATGTCAGCGATATGTATTTTCCGCTTCGTCCATCACCAGATGAGCGCCCACGAATTCTTCGCCAAATCCACGGCAGTGCAAATGTCAGAAACCACAACAAAGTTAAAGCCTTACGAATAATCCATGGTTTCTTCTTTGACACAATTGCTGATTCTTTCCACCCTGAATCAAATGGGGCGCCGATTCGTTCTAAAACCGCGTGCGCAACTCTGTAATGTCCAGTTGTATTTAAATGCAGGCGATCAAATGCCAAGAGATTTGGGTTAGAAGATTGTGGATCCATTGATGCATCCATCACCATTAAGCCAAACTTTTCTGCGACTTCTCGAACGATTGAGTTAAATGAACTCATGCGCTCTTCCCACACGGCTGAAGCTTTACCACCGTTGCCGTTTTTCTCTAGGACTGTAAAGAGCAAAATAGTCCCACCCGTTTGAACAAGTTGTGTAACAGCTTTTACATAAGCGGTACGAACTATGTTGCGATCAAAATTTGGACGCAGGGCATCATTGGCGCCGGCGTGAAATGAGACGAGAGTTTGTGGGCCATCAATCAGTGGCAGCGCCAATGGCACTTGCTCTTCAAATACTTGCTTAACTAACTTGCCGCGAATCGCAAAGTTTGCGTATTTAAACTCTGGCGATTGTGCGGCCAATACATCTGCAACTCGATCAGCCCAACCACGGTATTTACCGTTGATGATTTCATCACTCATTCCCTCAGAGAATGAGTCACCTAGAACTAAAAATCTTGTGTAGTGCATTTATTTCTTTCTACGTGCCTCATCAACCCAGAACAATGCGATCGATGTTGCCACGCTTGCGTTTAGTGACTCTGTTGTGGCATTCATTGGAATAGAAACTACAAGGTCGCACTTTTCGCGCACAAGACGTGAAAGACCTTTTCCTTCGCTGCCCACAACAATCATGATTGGCTCAGTTGCTACCTTCATCTCAGAAAGTGTCACATCTGATTCACCATCTAGACCAACGACAAAACAACCCATTTTCTTGGCATCTTCAATGGTGCGAGCCATATTTGTTACTTGTGCAACTGGAATACGTGCGGCGGCGCCAGCTGATGATTTCCACGCCGATGCTGTCATCGCTGCCGCGCGTCGCTCTGTCATGACAACTCCTGCAACACCGAATGCTGCAGCGCTTCGAACAATTGCACCCAAGTTACGTGGATCTGTCACACCATCTAGTGCAACGATTAACGCTGGATACTTTGCGCGTTCACTAATTTCTTGAAATGAAGAGTATTGGTATGGCTTAATCGCAAGAATAATTCCTTGGCTATTTGCAGAGATGCCTTCGATTTCCGCGCGGTGTACTTCGCGAATCGGCAATCCATGATGCAAAGCAAGTTGTAATGACTCTGCAACGCGATCATCGACATCGATGCTGCGCGCAACCATTAACTCTGTTGCAGGAACAACTGCGCGCAACGCTTCTAGAACTGCGTTACGACCAGAAACAATTTCACCCTTTGGTTTTTCCATACGAGCAGAACGCGCACCAGAAGATGGTGAACGTTTTTCTGCTGCTTTCTTTCGCTTAGCAGCTGCGTGATATGGACGATCTTCGGCTTTAGGTGTTGGGCCTTTGCCTGTAAGACGACGTTTGTTATTTCCGCCGGTGCCACCTGATGGACCTTTTTTAGATCCGCGCACTGCGCCTTTGCGTTCTGAATTGCCGGCCATTTATTTACTGCCTTCTGTTGGTGTTGCATTAGATGTAATCGACCAACGTGGCCCTTGTGCAGTGTCTTCAATTGAAATTCCGAGTGCGGCTAAGCCATCGCGGATTGCATCAGAGGCCGCGAAATCTTTACGTTCGCGAGCAGCAGTACGTTGAGCGAGTGCGAGCTTGATAGTTCCATCTAGTGCTGCGGTGAGATCTGTAGCCCCAGATTGAGCAAATACTGAATCAAGTGGATCGCAACCAAGGACTTCTAGTGCACCGCGAATCTCATTTGCATGTTGTGCAATCGCTTTTTTATCACCATCTGTAATCGCTGTATTGCCTAAACGCAATGACTCTGAGATGCCAGCAAGTGCTGTTGGCACTGCTAAATCATCATTCATAGCATCTGTAAAAGCAGCGTTAATAACTGGTGTTGGTTCTGTGCCGAGAATTTCTACAGAACGTTGTAAGAAGGATTCGATACGACGAAAGGCTGTTGCAGACTCTTCTAGGGCGCCCATCGAGAATTCGAGCATCGAGCGATAGTGCGCGCCACCGAGATACCAGCGAAGTTCGATACCGCGAACAGATTTCAATAGTTCTGCGACCTGCAGTGAATTACCGAGTGACTTACTCATTTTTTCACCAGAGGCCGTAACCCATGCGTTATGCATCCATAGTTTTGCAAATGGATAGCCAGCCGCTTCTGATTGTGCGATTTCATTTTCGTGGTGTGGGAAAACTAAATCCAAACCACCACCGTGAATATCAAATGCTTCACCTAAATAAGTGTGCGCCATTGCAGAACATTCGAGGTGCCAACCTGGACGTCCTGCGCCCCATGGAGTTGGCCATGATGGATCTCCTGGCTTTGCAGCTTTCCATAGTGCGAAATCACGTGGATCTTTTTTATACGTTTCATCCGCATCGGCTGCAGGTTGTAAGTCATCAAGTTTCTGTCTTGAAAGAGTGAGATACGAAGTAAGTTTGCGAACTTCTAAATAAACATCGCCATTGCCAGGTGCGTAAGCAGCGCCACGTTCGATGAGTTTTTGCATTAACTCAATCATCTGTGTGACGTGGCCTGTGGCTCGTGGTTCATACGTTGGCGGCATAACGTTGAGTGCAGCGTAAGCATCAGCGAATGCTCGCTCGTATTTCATCGCAACTGCCCACCATGGCATCTTTTCGTGAACAGCTTTGTGCAAAATCTTGTCATCAATGTCTGTGACATTACGGATAAAAGTTACGTCATAACCACTCTTTGTGAGCCAGCGGCGCAAGATATCGAAGTTAACTCCGCTACGAACGTGACCGATGTGCGGTGGTGCCTGAACAGTTGCACCGCAGAGATAAATAGATGCTTCATCTTTTTTTAATGGCTTAAAAGGTGCAGTGGTTCGCGTCAATGTGTCATATAAATGCAGCGAACTCATTGGGCAATTCTACCCTTGCTTAATGAGCAGAGCTGACGCGATGGCTGCGATACCGCGACCTTCGCCCGTTAAACCCATGCCATCTGTTGTTGTTGCAAGTACAGAAACATTGGCACCACCGAGGGCTGCAGATAATGTGGTGATTGCTTCGCTGCGACGATCAGCCAGCTTTGGGCGATTGCCAATAATTTGCACCGTCACATTAGAAATTGCATATCCCGCAGCAGTAATTTTTTGGAGAGTTTCTTTCAATAACGTCACACCAGATGCACCTGCATACTCTGGTTTGTCTGTTCCAAAGTTTGTTCCAAGATCACCTAATTGTGCGGCTGCAAATAAAGCATCACATATTGCATGCGCTGCAACATCGCCATCAGAGTGACCTTCAACTCCAGTTTGATCAGGCCATAACAAACCTGCAAGCCACAATTGGCGACCTTCGGCGAATGCATGAGCATCAACACCAACACCAGTTCTAAAGAGTTGTGATGTACCAAGCATTGAAATCGCAGTTGCTAAATCTGCCGGTGTTGTAATTTTTAGTGCACGCTCTTCGCCTTTAATGATTAAAACTTTGTGGCCGATTGCTTCAACGAGTGCACCGTCATCGGTTGCATCAGCGCCCGTTGCATGGGCTTTCTTTAACACCTCTAGATCAAAACCTTGTGGAGTCTGCACGCGGCGCATTGTTGTGCGATCCGGAGTAGAAGTGACGTGGCCACCAGCATCAACGCTCTTTACGGTGTCAATTAGTTCAAGACCAGGAATAACTGCAACATCGCCCTTAACAAGAGCCGCAACAACACTCTCTGCTAATTGAGTAGATGCCAGTGCGCGCGCAGCATCATGAACCAAAACAAATTTATGATTACCCGAAAGCGCTGCGATGCCTGCTCGTACGCTATCTGAACGAGTTGTTCCACCAACAACGACAGTGATGTCGCTGCCAACTAACTCTTGTATTTGTTTTTCATATCCAGCGGGCGCGCAAATAACTATTTCTGATGCAACGGGTGCAAGGGCAGCAACAGCGTGTTCGATAAGTGTGCGATTGCCTAAAGTAATCAACGCTTTAGGAAGTGTGGCACCGAATCTTTCGCCACTGCCAGCGGCTGCAATGATGGCCGCACACTGGCTCATTTGTTTCCCCAAATACGTAGAAAATTTAAACCAAAATTAAGAAGCTAAAACCTCATCGAGGATGACAGCTGCTTTTTCTTCATCAGTGCGCTCTGCAAGTGCGAGCTCTGAAATCAAAATCTGCTTTGCCTTTGCAAGCATGCGCTTTTCGCCAGCAGATAGTCCACGATCTAGATCGCGGCGATAAAGATCACGAACAACTTCGGCGACCTTAATAACATCTCCAGATGCCAACTTCTCGAGGTTAGCCTTGTAACGGCGTGACCAGTTTGTTGGTTCTTCTGTATATGGCTGACGCAAAA
>JBEAYI010000057.1:0-5097 GCA_041159375.1 Actinomycetota bacterium | reverse complement strand
CGTCCATCGCCTGCGCATTCGCGACAAGGGTTAGGGATAACGGAACCGAATCCATTACATGTATTGCAGGGACGCGATGTCATAACCTGTCCAAGAATCGAACGCGTAACTTGTTGCGTCTCTCCGCGACCTTTACAAATCAAACACATTTCAGGTTGGGAGTTATCTGCGCATCCAGTTGCTTGGCACTTTTCGCAAGCTACAGCACTTTCTAATGTGATGTCGCGTTCAGTTCCAAATGCTGCTTCGTATAAATCTACTTCGACTCGAATAAGTGCATCTTGTCCTGCACGAACACGTGGACGCGGGCCACGACTTCCGCCACCACCAAAGAATGCATCCATGATGTCGCCAAAGCCGCTTGCTCCACCAAATCCGCCAAAACCACCGAAACCACTTCCACCTGAGTCATACATTTGGCGCTTTTGTGGATCACTTAGCGTTTCATATGCAGCCGTGACATCTTTGAATTTTTCTTGTGTTGCAGGATCTGGATTTACATCTGGATGTAATTCGCGCGCTAATTTTCGATACGCGCGTTTGATTTCATCAGCGGATGCGTCTCGCGAAACACCTAAGAGGTCGTAATGATCAGCCACTTACGCACCTTCATTGAGATAGCGACCGACATATCTTGCTACCGAAGAAACTGCAGCGATAGAACCTGCGTAATCCATACGAGTTGGCCCCAGAACACCGAGAGCGCCAAGTGGAGAATCAGAAGCACCATAACCAACTGTTACAAGGGATGTGGAACGAAGATTTCGCTCACTCTGTTCGGTGCCAATACGTACTTGAACATTCTCGCCAGCATCACCAAGTAAACGAAGTAAAACAACTTGCTCTTCGAGAGCTTCAAGCACTGGATGCATATTCGTTGAGAAATCTTCACTAAAGCGAGCGAGGTTTGCTGTTCCTGCCAGGACAACTTTCTCTTCTGGGCGCTCCATTGCCATTTCAATTAGCGCTGAAATCACGACTGCAACATTTTTTCTATCCGCTGCGCTGTAACTCTCTAAAATTCCGCTAATTCGATCTGCAACATCTGGCAGGCGTTGTCCCATAACCGCGTTGTTTATTTGATTGCGCAGAGTAGACAAGAAAACATCGCTGGCATCACTTGATAATTCGAGCACACGTTGTTCGACGCGACCAGCATCGGTAATCAGAATCATCATTAAGCGAGATGGTGTGAGTGCTACGAGTTCTACGTGGCGCACACGTGATTTCACCATGGATGGATATTGAACAACGGCTACTTGCTTTGTTACATCCGCAAGTAAACGAACAGTTCGCAAAACAACGTCATCTAGATCAAGTGCACCCTCTAGAAATGTTTCGATTGCGCGACGTTCGGCGCTAGATAAAGGTTTAACAGTTGCCAACTTATCTACGAATACTCGATACCCAAGATCAGTTGGGATACGTCCTGCGCTTGTATGGGGGTGAGTAATCAAGCCTTCTTCTTCAAGAACAGCCATTTCATTTCGTATAGTTGCAGGTGAAATTCCAAGACCACTACGTGCTGCAATAGATTTTGAACCAACTGGTTCTTGTGTTGCCACGTACTCATCGACAATGGCGCGCAGAATTTCTAGACGGCGAACTGACACGATTTTTCCTAGATTGTTACAAGAGCGATAGAAATAACTGTCAGCAAGAAAAATGCTGGAAATGATGTCTTAGCTTTGTCGGCACGGAAGTGGAAGTAAATCGCACCAGCCATGAGTGCCCACAGAGTCATAAGAGGAACCCACAACATCCATGAATACTTCAAACCAATTAGAAGGCCAAGTGCTGCTGCTGTTTCTACGAGACCAACAAAACGAGCCAATAAATCCGGAACATTGACATCGCGTGTACCAGAGAGTCCTTTTGCGTTTCCGCTTGCTTTTGAAAGACCGGAAACTACGAAAATAACGGCTAACGCGATTACTAAAATGTCCATAGGGCAAAGGTACTACATAACTAATTCGCGCACGATTCGATCTGCAATCAGACGCCCAACTGGGGTCAATGTGACGCTATCGCCGTGCAATGAAACATAGCCATTTTCTTTATAGATTGCTAAGCGTTCAAGATGATGCGGTGCAAGCTCATCAAATGAAATTCCTTCGCGCATTCGAATAGATAACATAATTTTTTCATCTTGAATTTGTTCTGCAGTTAATACTTCACTCTCATGAATTGGAGTCTCTCCTGCAAATACGCGAGTTTTGTAAGCTGATGGATGTTTAACATTCCAAAAACGTTTGCCATTCATGTGCGAATGGGCACCTGGCCCAAGTCCCCACCAATTCGCGTTATGCCAGTACGCAACGTTGTGTTTGCACTCGTGTCCAGGCTTTGACCAGTTACTTAGTTCGTACCAGCTCATGCCGTTCGCTTCACAGAGAGAATCAACTAACAAATACATATCTGCCATCGCATCATCATCGGGCATGGCAATGTCGCCTCGTTTTATCTGGGCCGCCAGCTTTGTTCCAGTTTCTACAATTAACGCATAAGCACTGATGTGATCGATATCTAGAGCCAGTGCACTTTCGACAGAGATTCGCCAATCATCGAGTGACTCACCAGGAGTTCCATAAATCAGATCAACGCTAATACTTAAAAACCCTGCCGCACGCGCAGCATCGACAGCTTTCTTAACGTTATCGGGATTGTGTGTGCGATCAAGTGTTGCAAGCACGTGCGGAACGAATGATTGCGCACCAAATGAAATTCGATTAAATCCAGCACTTATGTAATCCGCTAATTTTTCGGGTGTAACAGAGTCTGGGTTTGCCTCCAATGTAATTTCGGCTCCTTCACGCAATCCATTGTGTTCGCGAATTGCAGAAATAACTCGCCCAAGATCTTTTGCGGGCAACAAAGAAGGTGTTCCGCCGCCAAAAAAGATTGTTGAAACAGGGTCCTTCGGTGCGCTCTTTAACTCCTGAACAACGGCGTCTATGTAATCTGCTGAAACTATTTCTAGAGTTGCACCATCTTGTAGCTCGGAAGGTGTGTACGTATTGAAATCACAGTACCCGCATCGTTTGATGCAATAAGGGATATGAACATAGAAAGATAAGTCAGCCATATCCGTCCTTACTTACGCGCGGCTTTCACCTTTTCAATATCAGCATCAGTTGCAAGGGCTGCTACGAATGCTTCTTGTGGAACTTCAACACGTCCCACCATCTTCATTCGCTTCTTACCCTCCTTCTGCTTTTCAAGGAGTTTGCGCTTACGTGAAATATCTCCGCCGTAACACTTAGCAAGAACATCTTTACGAATTGCTCTAATGTTTTCACGAGCAATAATGCGAGCACCGATAGCAGCCTGAATAGGTACTTCGAATTGTTGGCGTGGAATTAGTTCGCGCAACTTGCTAGTCATCATTACACCGTATGCATACGCCTTATCGCGGTGAACTACAGCGCTAAATGCATCCACTGCTTCGCCCTGTAGCAAAATATCTACTTTAACGAGATTGCCTTCTTCGTCGCCTTTTTCTTCGTAATCTAAAGATGCATAACCACGTGTGCGAGATTTCAATTGATCAAAGAAATCAAAGACGATTTCTGCAAGAGGTAACGTATAACGAATCTCAACACGATCTTCAGAGAGATAATCCATGCCCAGCAATAAACCACGGCGCTCTTGGCAGAGTTCCATGATTGTTCCAATAAATTCAGATGGCGCCAGAATCGTTGCTTTTACAATTGGTTCGCGAACCATTGCAATTTTTCCATCAGGAAACTCCGATGGGTTTGTCACTCGTACTTCTTTTCCATCATCTAAAGTCACTTGATACACAACGTTTGGCGCAGTTGAAATCAGATTTAGCTTTGATTCGCGCTCTAAACGTTCGCGCACGATTTCCATGTGAAGCAAACCTAAGAAGCCACATCGGAATCCAAAACCAAGGGCTGCAGATGACTCTGGTTCGTAAACTAACGCAGCATCATTGAGTTGTAACTTATCTAGAGCTTCACGAAGTGCGGGATAGTCAGCGCCATCTAACGGATAAAGACCAGAGAAAACCATTGGCTTTGGATCTTTATAACCAGATAGTGGCGACTTAGTTGGATTGTTATAAGTCGTAACAGTGTCACCCACACGTGATTGGCGAACATCTTTTACGCCAGTAATTAAATAACCTACTTCACCAACTCCAAGACCCTTACTTGGCAATGGCTCTGGTGAGATGACTCCAACTTCGAGCATTTCGTGACGCACCCCAGTTGAATACATTTGAATTTGATCGCGTGGAGATAAGTGGCCATCAACGACTCGAACGTATGTAACAACACCGCGATAAGAGTCATATACCGAGTCAAAAATTAGTGCACGAGCTGGTGCGTTTGCATCGCCCACTGGTGCTGGAATTTGAGAAACGATTTGATCTAATAGTTCTGCAACACCCTCGCCTGTTTTTCCAGATACGCGTAAACAATCTTCAGGTTCGCAGCCAATGAGTTTTGCAAGTTCTGCGGCAAACTTCTCTGGTTGCGCGTTAGGCAAATCAATTTTGTTGAGCACAGGAATAATTGTGAGGTTGTTCTCCATTGCCAAATAAAGGTTGGCAAGAGTTTGGGCTTCGATACCTTGCGCACAATCAACTAGCAGCACTGCGCCTTCACATGCAGCTAGCGAGCGCGATACTTCGTAAGTAAAGTCAACGTGACCAGGTGTATCGATCATGTTCAGGATGTATTCCTGGCCATCGATTCCGCTACGCCAAGGAAGACGAACAGCTTGAGATTTAATTGTGATTCCGCGTTCGCGTTCGATATCCATGCGATCTAGATATTGCGCGCGCATATTGCGTGCTTCTACAACTTCTGTGATTCCAAGCATGCGATCGGCAAGAGTTGATTTACCGTGATCGATGTGGGCGATGATGCAAAAATTACGAATCTGCTCCGGCTTTGTTGCAGCAGGTTGCGGGGCTTTATCTAGGGATATCGCAGGCATCTAAATTAGCCTCGCAGTTAATTGGTGAAGGTGAGAATTAACGAACGCCGGCTTTATTAGCCGCACTCGCCATTGAAGACTTCTTGTTAGCAGCTGTGTTCTTATGAAGAACTCCCTTAGCAACTGCGATGT
>JBEAYI010000056.1:0-5142 GCA_041159375.1 Actinomycetota bacterium | reverse complement strand
TAGGTGCGGTTGCAAAGACTTGACCTGTTGCAGGGTTAACTAAATCCGAAGTCTTTCCAGACTTAGATTCAACGCTCTTGCCATTTATGAAGTTGCTCAATTTTTCCATGGGGCGAGATTACGCCCTGACGGCAAAAAAGTGTAGTTATTTTCCTGTGACTTCTCAGAACTTTTGTGGAAATTTAAGCCAAGCCCTTGATGGCCCGTTCGAGTTGTGCGCCGTGATCAAAGGGGTGGTTTGAATAAGCCTTCAACCAATCAGTGACGGTGAACTTGCCGCGCTCAGTATGAGTTCCGAATTTTTCTAAATCTGAATCAGACATTCGGCGAATTAAATCTGCAGATGCATTTCTCACTGAGATGGTCACAATAAAAGAATTGGCGATATCCAAATCTTCATATCCGAGATTTTTTGATTCCGCCCATGCGCCTTCGTCATATCCCTGAATTACCGATCCTTCTGGTTCTGCAAGCAATCTGCGCAAGCGGGAGTATGACTGCGCCTCACTATCTGCCATGTGATGAACAATCTGTCGTGCCGACCATTCTCCTGGTGCCTTCGTATCTAAATCACTTGGCTTCAGAGATTTAACGAGCTTTTCAAAATAATCAGTTCCTTCTTGATATTTATCTGCAAAATCTTTAATTGAACTCACTCTGATTTTCCCTTCTCTGCTGCAGCTAGTTGCCCGCACGCTCCATCAATTTCTCGACCGCGCGTGTCACGTACTGTAACGGCAACGCCATAACCTTCAAGAATTCGAACGAACTCTTTTTCATCTTGTGGTCTAGAAGCCGTCCACTTTGAACCGGGAGTTGGATTAAGTGGAATTAAATTAACGTGAGAATTACGATTTTTTAGTAAACGCCCAAGCAAATCTGCGCGCCATGATTGATCATTGATATCGCGAATTAGGGCGTACTCAATTGAATAACGGCGGCCTGTCTTCTTCTCATATGCATCAGCTGCGGCTAGAACTTCTTTCACTTTCCAGCGTGAATTTATGGGAACTAATGAGTCGCGCAATTCATCATCTGGGGTATGTAGAGAAACTGCCAACGTAACTGATATTCCTTCTTCAGTCAGTTTCTCAATTCCATTGACTAAACCAACAGTGGAAACAGTTACGGAACGCGCACTAATGCCCAAACCATCGGGATTTGGCGTAGTGATATTTCGAACGGTGCGAAGCACCGCGTTGTAATTGGCAAGCGGTTCGCCCATTCCCATAAACACAACATTAGATAGACGAGTAGGTCCACCCGGCATTTCACCATTTGCGCAGGCGCGTGCGGCAGCAACGATTTGTTCAGTAATTTCTGCCGCACTCAAGTTTCTGGTTAGACCCGCTTGACCCGTTGCGCAGAATGGGCAATTCATTCCACAACCTGCTTGGGAAGATATACACACTGTTGTGCGATCTGTATAACGCATCAAAACGCTTTCAACTAAAACGCCATCATGTAATTTCCAAAGATCTTTACGAGTCATTCCGTTATCGCACGTCACAGAACGAACGAGAGTTATCATCGTAGGAATGAAGTGTTCTCGAATTTGTTCGTGCATCGACGCCGGAATATCTGTCCAATCACTTGGGTCACTCGATAAATGAGTGAAGTAGTGATTAGCAATTTGGTTGGCTCTAAATGCGGGTAAACCTAAACCTGTTGCCATTTCGCGACGATCCTCAGGTGAGTAATCAGCTAGATGTTTAGGGGCTTTCTTTCTCTGCACCGGCTCATCAAAGACGAGCTTAATTTCGGTCATGAGAAACGCTTAACGATTTCGAGTGCTAAATAAAGAGCTGGGGCTGAGAGCAATACAGAATCTAAACGGTCCAACATTCCACCATGACCGGGAAGCAGTGAACCCATATCCTTTAAAGAAAGGTCGCGTTTCATCGCGCTTTCAATAAGGTCTCCACTAGTTGCGGTAAAAACAATCATGAGTGCAACTAGTGCGCCAATCCACCATTGAAGATCAAGAATGTAGTGAAAGCTCAATGCGCCACCAATGGATGTGAAAACAACTGAGCCAACTAGACCTTCCCAAGATTTCTTAGGACTGATCGATGGTACGAGTGGGTGACGGCCGATCATTATGCCGACTAGATAACCAAATGTGTCATTGCAGCCAACCAAAACAACAAAGGTCATTACACGAGCTAGACCATCGTCAGGACGACCCAAGAGTATTAAAAAGCCAGCTAGAAATGGCAAATAAATGAGTGCCAAAGTTGTTGCTGTTGCACTCTTAACGAAATCATGTGGACCTTTTCGCAATCTAAAAATTAGAAGAACAGGTAAAGCAATCGCAGTTGCAATTGCTAATCCTTCAACTCCAGCACTCCATGTTGCATAAGTAAGTCCAACAGTTGCGAGAATGAGCGATCTCATAGAAATATGGGTGCCTGCTGCTGCAAATGCGCGAGCAATTTCTCGAATACCTAGGGCAACGGCAATAGCAACTAGTACAGCAAAGAGCACGCGTGCATAAGCCAGAGTCAGCCAAACCAATGCAATTAAAGAGAGGCCAACAAGAATTGAGGGCAGGAGTTTGCGACCCGCCTTAGCGTTTATGGCTTCATTGATTGAATGCAGATCAGACACGGCAGATATGCGCTTCTCAAACTTCGAGAAGTTCGCTCTCCTTGTGCTTGAGAAGTTCGTCAATCTTTGCAACGTGGTCACTAGTGATTTTTTCTAGCTCTTTTTCACCACGTGCTAAATCATCTTTTCCAATGTGGCCATCTTTTTCTAATTTTTCGATAGCTTCTTTTGCGGCACGACGGATATTGCGCATTGAGACCTTAGAGTCTTCAGCTTTTGTGCGAGCAACCTTGATGTAATCCTTGCGGCGCTCTTCTGTGAGTTGTGGGAAGTTAACTCTGATTACAACGCCATCTGATCCAGGATTGACTCCTAAATCTGATTCGCGAATCGCTTTTTCAATTGATGCCATCGCACCTTTATCGAATGGAGAAATGAGAGCCATTCGTGCTTCAGGTACTTGAATTGAAGCGAGTTGAGAGAGTGATGTGTATGTGCCGTAGTAATCGACCATTATTTTGTTAAAGAGTGATGGATGAGCACGGCCTGTACGAATGGCGCTGAAATCATCTTTGGCTACTTCGACAGCCTTGTTCATCTTTGTTTCTGCGTCTTTTAGAGCAGTGGCGATATCTGACATCAGGACTCCTTAGTAACCTCACCGCTTACGCGACAAGGGTTCCGATCGTTTCACCGCGAACCGCGCGACCGATATTTCCTTTAGTCATGAGATCAAATACCACAATTGGTAATTTGTTCTCACGACACAAACTAAATGCTGCTGCATCTGCGACAGCTAAAGATTTACTGAGTACTTCATCGTATGAAATCGTGTCGTACTTCTTCGCACTTGGATCTTTCTTCGGATCGGCGTTGTACACGCCATCGACACCACTCTTTGCAAGTAAAAGAGCTTCGGATCCAACTTCGAGTGCGCGTTGGGCTGCAACGGTATCTGTTGTGAAAAATGGCATTCCTGCACCGGCGCCAAATATTACGACTCGACCTTTTTCTAAGTGACGAATTGCTCTGCGTGGGATGTAAGGCTCAGCAACTTGACCCATAGTGATTGCAGTTTGAACGCGAGTATCTACACCTTCTTTTTCCAAGAAGTCTTGTAGCGCTAAACAGTTCATTACTGTTCCGAGCATTCCCATGTAATCCGCACGTGCGCGATCCATTCCGCGCTGTTGTAATTCTGCGCCGCGGAAGTAATTTCCACCGCCAACCACAATGCTTATTTGAACTCCAGAGCGCACAACATCTGCGATTTGTTTTGCTACATCTTGTACAACATCAGGATCGACACCAATGCCTTTTTCTCCACCAAAAACTTCTCCGGAAAGTTTAAGGAGCACTCGCCCGTATTTACCTCTAGTACCGGGCATGAGTGCTCCTTTCACAACTTCTTGTGCTTTGGAAGATAGTTTACTGTCCTACGCGGAAACGGTGGAATGCCTTGACGGCGGTTCCTGCTTCATCGAGGATTTGTTTCACAGTCTTCTTCGCATCCTTAGCGAATGCTTGTTCAATCAAGCTAACTTCTTTTACGAAACCAGTGACACGACCCTCAATGATTTTTGAAAGTGATGCTTCTGGCTTGCCCTCTTCGCGTGCTGTTTCTTCAGCAATGCGGCGCTCGTTCTCGATTAGATCCGCTGGGACATCTTCACGATTTACGAACTTAGGAGCAAAGGCTGCAATGTGCTGAGCAACATCTTTACCAACTTCAACTGCTTCTTTAGCAAGTGAGACTAGAACGCCAACCTGTGGTGGAAGATCTGGGCTTGTCTTATGTAAGTACAAACCAACTGGGCCATTTACAACTGCAACGTTACGAATTTCGATTTTTTCGCCAAGAGTTGCGTTGCCTTCATCAATGACAGATTGAACAGTTTTGCCACCTGACATTGTCGAGGCAAGGAATGCTTCGACAGTTTCTGACTTTGAAGAAAGTAGGTGATCTACTAATTCATCTCCTAGGGCAATAAAACGATCACCCTTTGCGACGAAGTCAGTTTCACAGTTGAGTTCGAGCATTACGCCGAGATCTCCTGAAACCTTTGCGACAACAAGACCATTTGATGTGAGACGGCCCTCGCGTTTTGTAACGCCTTTAAGACCCTTCACGCGAATGATTTCTACAGCTTTGTCGTAGTCACCATTTGCTTCATCAAGTGCTTTTTTGCAATCGAGCATTCCTGCTGCAGTTGCTTCACGTAGTCTCTTTACATCTTCTGCTGAATACGCCACGTGTTAAGCCTCCACTGGAGTTGTTGGTGCTGCATCAATTACTTCTTTTTCCCAATCAGCTAATGGTTCGCCCGCAGCAACTGCTGGAGTCTCAGTTTTAGCTTCTTCTTTTACAACGGCAGAACGTGCTTGTAAGCCTGCTGCAATTGCATCAGTAATTACACGAGTAAGTAATCCAATTGAACGGATTGCATCATCATTGCCTGGAATCTTGAAATCAACTTCGTCTGGATCGCAATTTGTATCCAAAATGGCAATAACTGGAATGCCGAGCTTCTTCGCTTCAGCAACAGCCAGGTGCTCTTTCTTGGTGTCAACAACCCAAATTGCACTTGGCAA
>JBEAYI010000055.1:0-5278 GCA_041159375.1 Actinomycetota bacterium | reverse complement strand
ATAGGAATAGACCTCTTAACTCTTGGTACGTCAGCTGATGCCGAAGAAATCAAAGACACCGCCAATGCCCAGCCTTTGATCGTTGCGGCCGGTTTATTAAGTTTTAAAGCACTCGGTGTCACACCATCTGTCGTTGCAGGTCACTCCGTTGGAGAAATTACTGCGGCATCCCTTGCCACAATAATTTCTGAAACTGATGCCATGAGAATTGTTAAAGCCCGCGGATTTGAAATGGCTAAAGCTGCGGCAATTACTCCAGCAGGAATGTCTGCGGTCCTTGGCGGTGAACGTGAAGCAGTGGTTTCAGCAATTACTGCAGCAGGTTTAGTTGCAGCCAATGAAAATGGCGGCGGACAAATTGTTGCCGCTGGTTCCCTCGATGCATTAGAAAAACTTGCCGCCAATCCCCCTGAAGGTTCGCGTGTTCGTGCGCTGGCAGTTGCCGGGGCGTTTCACACCTCTTATATGCAACCTGCTGTCGAACCACTTCGCGCACTCGTTGCCGCCACTCACACGCACGATCCTGTGGCAGCGATCATCTCTAATAAAGAAGGTGCGCAGGTTTCAACTGGGCGTGAATTCATGGATCGAATCGTTTCTCAGATAGCTAATCCGGTGCGTTGGGACTTATGCATGAGTACTCTGAAATCTATGGGAGTCACTGGTGTCATCGAATTAGCACCTGCTGGCACATTAGTTGGATTACTTAAGCGCGCAGAACCAAGTATCGAAACCTTCGCATTGAAATCACCGGATGATCTCGATGCTGCGCAAATTTTTGCAGCCAATCATGGGAGTAAATAAGTGGCCACAATAAAAAGTAGCAAGGGCTCTGAAGCGCAGATTGTCTCTGTTGGTACATATCGTCCAGCGCGCTTAGTGCCGAACTCAGAAATTGTGGATCGCATTGATTCAAGTGATGAGTGGATTCAACAACGCACCGGCATTGAATCACGCCGCTTTGCACGCCCAGATGAATCAGTTATTGATATGGCACAAGCGGCTGCAGAAGTTGCACTCAAACGAGCCAAACTAACGATTGCCGATATCGACACCGTCATCGTTGCAACTATTACTTTTCCTTATCAAGCACCGAGCGCGGCGACTGCGTTGATTGAACGTTTAGGAAATCCAAAGGCTGCTGCATTTGATGTGGGCGCTGCGTGCGCTGGTTTTTGTTATGGACTTGGAATGGCAAATGATTTAGTCCGCGGTGGAACATCTAAAAACGTCTTAGTTGTTGGTGTTGAAAAGATTTCAGATTTCACAGACCCTGATGATCGCGCTACTGCTTTTATCTTTGCCGATGGCGCTGGCGCAGTAGTTGTAAGCGCTGCAGACCACGTTGGTATCGGTCCAACTATCTGGGGGTCAGATGCCGCAAACCGCGATGCAATATTGATGGAGCCAGCCTGGACTGATTACAAGAAAACTCCGCAATCAACTATTGAACAACTTAAGTGGCCATACATCGAACAACAAGGACAGACTGTTTTCCGTTGGGCAGTATTTGAAATGAGTAAAGCTGCGACTCACACACTAGAAGCAGCCGGCGTCACTGTCGACCAACTCGGTGCATTTATTCCACACCAAGCAAATTACAGAATTATTGAAGCAATGGCGCGACAGATGGATATTCCTGATTCAGTTCTCATTGCAGATGACATTAAGACAAATGGAAATACATCTGCAGCATCGATTCCACTTGCAATGGATGCTCTCCTTGAAAAACATCCTGAGTTACACGGTTCTCTCGCATTACTTATTGGTTATGGCGCGGGCCTTGTATATGCCGGACAAGTGGTGCAATTACCTCCCGCACCAAAATAATTTCTCGTATATACGGGGCAATTACTCGTAAGTAAGCCCCCTTATCCGAGAGAATTACCGCCTAGCAACAACTAACGAAGAGGAACTACACAGATGGCACTTTCACAAGCGGATGTATTAGCAGGACTAAAAGAGATCGTTGAAGAAGTTGCAGGTATTCCAGCAGCATCAATCGAACTCGACAAGAACTTCACTAATGATCTCGAAGTAGATTCACTGAGCATGGTTGAAGTTGTTGTAGCTGCTGAAGAGCGCTTTGGAATCAAAATTCCTGATGAGGCAGTAACTGACCTCGCAACTGTTGGTGACGCTGTTAATTTCATCGTTAACGCAGCTAAGTAATTATTTAGTTAAATCCCCATGCGTCGCGTTGTCGTAACAGGACTCGGTGCCACCACCCCAATCGGTGGCGATGTGCAATCTTCATGGTCGGCTTTACTTGCCGGCACATCAGGAGTTCGCACATTGACCGAAGAGTGGGCTTCCACTCTCTCTGTTCACTTTGCGGCGCGTGTTGCGCAAGAACCAAGTGAAGTAATGGAGCGCGTTGAAATGCGCCGCTTGGATCGATCTGAACAATTCGCATTGATTGCTTCTCGCGAAGCATGGAAAGACGCAGGTTCTCCTGTTGTCGATAACGAACGACTCGGTGTTGTTATTGCATCCGGCATCGGTGGTGTAATTACATTGCTTGATCAACATGATGTCTTGAAAGAAAAAGGTGCACGCCTTGTTAGCCCGCACACTGTGCCAATGCTTATGCCAAATGGACCAGCGGCACATGTTGGTATCGAACTTAAAGCACAAGCAGGAGTTCACACACCAGTGAGTGCATGCGCATCTGGCGCCGAAGCAATTGGTTACGCACTCGAAATGATTCGTTCTAATCGCGCAGACATCATTGTTTCAGGCGGCGTTGAAGCTGCAATCCACCAATTACCTATGGCTGGCTTTGCTGCAATGAAAGCGTTAAGTACTCGCAATGATGATCCTGCTCGTGCATCTCGTCCATATGACATTGACCGCGATGGTTTTGTACTCGGCGAAGGTGGCGGAGTTTTAATCCTTGAAGAGCTAGAACATGCAAAAGCACGCGGTGCAAAGATTTATTGCGAATTAGTGGGTCAAGGTCTTTCATCAGATGGCTATCACATCGCAGCTCCAGACCCAGATGGCTCTGGTGTGCAGCGCGCAATTAAATTCGCACTTCGTGATTCTGGACTAACAACAAAAGACATCGTTCACTTAAATGCACACGCAACGTCTACTCCTGCAGGAGATGTTGCCGAAGCAAACGCACTACGTCTAGCCCTTGGCGCAGATGCTGACCACGTTGCAGTCTCTGCAACAAAGTCATCAACAGGTCACTTACTGGGTGGCGCTGGTGCAATTGAATCTGTCTTTATTGTTAAGGCATTACAAGAGCGCCTAGCACCACCGACTATGAATATTGAAAATCTAGATCCTGCTGTAACAATCGATGTTGTCCGCGATAAACCACGTGCACTGCCACAAGGTGATATCGCAGCGCTTAATGATTCATTTGGTTTCGGCGGCCACAACGTCGTTCTCGCCTTTAAGTCTTACTAATGGATCAGCGCGATCCGATTGCACGCATTCAACGATTAGTTGATAACGGCGCACACGAATTACTTATCCCCCGCACTGATTGCGGAATGGTTGCTGTAACAGGAGTTATCAAAGGCAACAAAGTAATCATCTTCGCATCCGATGCCACTAAACAAGGCGGCGCATTGGGCGCTGAAGGTGCACGCGTAATTGTTGCGGCATACAAAGCAGCGATGAAAGAACAACTACCAATCATTGGTATTTGGCATTCAGGTGGTGCGCGATTAAGTGATGGAGTTTCTTCATTAAGCGCATTCGGTGAAGTCTTCTCTGCAATGGTTGCAGCAAGTGGTCGCATTCCACAGTTATCTCTGATCCTTGGACCAGCAGCAGGTGGCGGTGCTTATGGTCCAGCCCTTACTGACATTGTTGTTCTGGCCCCCGAAGGTCGCATCTTTGTTACGGGTCCCGGCGTTGTTAAATCAGTTACTGGTGAAAAAATAGATATTGAAACATTGGGTGGCCCTGATGCGCACCGCAAAAACAGCGGCGTTGCACACGTTATTGCTCACACAGAAGATGAAGCGTTTAACGAGATAAGAGATCTCACATCACTCTTTGCCAATCAAGGCACAATGAATACAAATATCACTGATGCAGATCTTTCAATTCACGTACCGGATGCCCACAAACGCAGCTACGAAGTGCATCCGCTCATTGATTCAATTCTTGATGCAGATGGAGAAAAGCTAGAACTACTGCCGATGTGGGCAGAGAACATGACCACTGTTCTTGGCAGACTCGGTGGCGCAACTGTTGGTGTGATTGCAAATAACCCTGCACACATCGGTGGCGCACTTGATTCATCAGCCGGAGAAAAAGCAGCACGCTTTGTGCGCACATGCGATGCCTTTGGAATTCCTTTAATTGTTATTGCAGATGTTCCAGGATTCTTACCTGGCGCAGGCCAAGAGTGGGAAGGCGCAGTACGACGTGGCGCAAAGTTATTGCACGCATTTGCAGAAGCCGTTGTCCCCCGCGTCACTTTGATTACTCGCCGTGCATACGGCGGTGCATACGTTGCAATGAACTCTAAATCACTCGGTGCATCAAAAGTATTTGCATGGCCAACTGCTGAAGTTTCAGTCATGGGCGCAGTTGCTGCTGTGCGCGTACTAAATCGTCGCCTTCTTGCTGATTTGCCTGAAGATCAACGCGAAGCAACAGAGTTAACACTGGCTGCAGAACACGACAAAGTTTCCGGTGGAATTTCGCGGGCAGTAGAAATAGGCGCAGTCGATGAAATCATCGAGCCAAACAAAACTCGCTCAGCTTTGGCTAAAGCAATTAGCGAAGCACCTCATCGCCGTGGTTCACACGGCAACATTCCGCTTTAAATTACTTAGTCTTAAAAGTTACTGAGACAGTTGCTGTCACAGTCTTTTGAATTGTGCTTGTGTCATAAGCACCGACGTCGGCAGTCATTGTTGAATCCGGAGTAGTCACTTGGATGACGCCACTCTTAACGGAAAGCACTGGACCAACTCCGCCACCGACGGCATCAGTGATAGCTTCTGCGCGAACTTGTGCATCCTTCATCGCCTCTGCCAATAATTGTGGGCGAAGATCAGGCAATGTGCTGACGTAATACTGTGGACCGTAGTTATTAACGTTTACTCCAGTTTGTAATAGCGCGCCGATTCCCTGGCTTAAACGAGAGATGAGTTCTACATCTTTTGAGCGAACAGTAAGGTCGCGATTAGCAACGTAATTAAGAATGCGGCCGGTGTTATTTCCGTTGCTGTACTCCTGGTTGGCATAAGTAGAAACTGCGCCGAGTGTTAGAGCATCGGCTGGAACACCACCCTTTGTTAAATAA
>JBEAYI010000005.1:0-16484 GCA_041159375.1 Actinomycetota bacterium | reverse complement strand
AGTAACCTTTTAACCATGTCGAATGCAATGCGCCGTGTCGCAAACTACCTAGGTTTAGTTGATGACCCAGAAATCCAGAGCACAGTAGAAGCACCATCTGCTCGCGTTCCTGATGTACGTATTCGCACTCGCGAACCACGTCACATTGCGCCAGTGCTACATCAAGAGAGCACTCCACAACTTGATCTTCCATCACTAGATCGCATCATTACTTTGCACCCACGTTTCTATAACGAAGCGCGCACAATCGGTGAGCACTATCGTCAAGGAAATCCAGTAATTATTAATTTAACTGACATGGATGAATCAGAGCGCAAGCGCCTCGTAGATTTTGCAAGTGGTCTTGTATTTGGTCACAACGGAACAATCGAGCGCGTGACTTCAAAAGTTTTCCTACTCTCACCTGCAAATGTGAAGGTAAGTAGCGAAGATAAAGCTGCTGCAGCTGAAGCAAGTTTTTTCAATCAGAGCTGATAGTTAATTCATGTTACGTATCGGATCGATACTTCATTTAATTCTGCAATTATTTTTATTTGCACTTTTAGGACGTTTAATTCTTGATTACGTCCGCATGTTTAAACCATCGTGGCGACCAAGTGGAATCATTCTGATTCTGGTCGAAGCGATTTATACAATCACAGATCGCCCGATGAATTTCGTCCGCCGATTTGTACCACCTCTTCGCTTAGGTGGAGCATCAATTGATTTATCTTTTATCGTTCTCTTTTTCGCGGTGCAGTTACTAATGCCGCTTGTGTTGCTGATTTAACTCTTCAGCAATTTTGCGTTAAACCCAACTTCACCATCTAATACTGGCAGGCTGGCATCGCGAGTAAATTTGGTTGCAAGCACTTCTGCGCTGATGTGTTCTTGCGCTGATTCAACTGCGGCAACAATCTCATCAGGAGCGTTCCAAGCAACAGTAATGCGATCTGAAATATCAAAACCACTTGTTTTACGGGCATCCTGAATAAAGCGAATTACCTCACGCACATTTCCGGCAGCAATTAGTTCTGGTGTTAGTTCGAGGTCTAGAGCAACGCTCTCGCCTTCATGACTTGCAACCATCCAGCCGGTGCGTGGTACTTCAGTGATTACAAGATCATCTAATTCAATACTCCAGGTGCCTACTTGCGCACTACCTGATGATCGAAGAGTTTTAACAAGTGCAGTGGCATCTGTTGCCGCAATTGCTTTGGCAATTGCCTGAACCTCTCCGCCAAATTTTGCACCGAGTGAGCGAAAGTTCGCTTTAACTGAGATGTCTACTAGGTCTCCATCGGCGTTAGCGATATCTGCAAGGTCTGCGACATTTAATTCATCAGCAATTTGTTCGCGCATATCACTTGGCAACGCTGCCCAACCGCTGGCTGCAATAAGAGCACGGCTAAGTGGTTGTCGAATCTTGATTCCAGATTCAGCACGAGCAGCTCGTCCTAATTCAACAATGCGCCTTGTCAGTGCAACTTGTCCAGAAAGAACTGTGTCGATATCACTTGGGTTAGCAACTGGAAAATCTGAAAGGTGCACAGATTTTGTAGCAGTTGGGTCAACTGGGCGAACAAGTTCTTGCCACACATGCTCAGAAATAAAGGGAACCATTGGAGCTAGTAGCTGAGTAAGTGTTGTGAGGCATTCGTGCAGAGTCGCAAGTGCTGCAACATCGCCATCCCAGAAGCGTCGACGTGAGCGACGGACATACCAATTTGAAAGGTCATCAATAAATTGCGCAAGGGCTTTACCTGCGCCTTGTGAATCAAAGTTAGTGAGACATTGCTCGACTTCATTAATAAGTATGGAGAGCTCGGAAATAATCCATCGATCCATCACCGGACGCGTATTGCGCGCAGGAGATTGGGATAGATCAAAGTTTGATGCTTGAGCGTATAAAGAGTGGAACGAGATGGTGTTCCAATAAGTCAGAAGAGTCTTTCTGACAACATCACTAATTGCATCGTGGCCAACGCGACGGGCAGACCATGGCGAACCTGCTGCCAACATGTACCAACGAACGGCATCGGCTCCATGTTGATCCATCAAAGCCATTGGTTCTAGAACATTTCCAAGGTGCTTACTCATCTTGCGACCATCTTTATCAAGAATGTGGCCTAGGCATAAGACGTTTTCATACGATGACTTATCGAAAACTAATGTTCCAATCGTCATCAATGTGTAAAACCATCCGCGAGTCTGATCGATTGCTTCGCAAATAAAATCAGCAGGATAGGAAGCTTCAAACTTTTCCTTGCTGCCTTCTTGATGTGGGTATCCCCATTGCGCAAATGGCATGGCGCCAGAGTCGTACCAGCAATCGATTACTTCAGGAACTCGAACCATAGTTTCTGAACACTCGGTGCACGCAAAAGTTATGTCATCAACAAATGGGCGATGTGGGTCGAGGGCAGATAGCTCTTGCCCAGCACGAGCACCAAGATCTGCAAGGGATTCAACGCAGACCTCATGTTTGTTCTCGCATCGCCAAATAGGAAGTGGTGTGCCCCAATAACGATTACGCGAAAGAGCCCAGTCAATATTGTTATTGAGCCAATCACCGTAGCGCCCAGTTTTGATAGTTTCTGGATACCAATTAGTTGCAGCGTTTTCACGCAGGAGTTCATTTTTAATTGATGTAGTGCGGATGTACCACGATGGTTGTGCGTAATAAATCAAGGCAGTGTGACAGCGCCAGCAATGTGGGTATGAGTGCTCATATGGTTGGTGACGGTAAAGAAGTCCACGACTCTTCAACTCTTTAACAAGTGGCTTATCCGCATCCTTAAAAAACATTCCGCCGACTAGTTCAACATCTGCAAGAAAGAGACCATCTGGGGCAACAGGATTAACAACTGGCAAACCATATGCACGGCATACCTGTAAGTCATCGGCGCCAAAGGCAGGGGATTGGTGAACTAATCCTGTTCCATCTTCTGTTGTCACGTAATCTGCCAAGACAACAAAGTGAGCATCTGGAATTTCTACGTAATCAAATGGACGCGAATAAGTTGTTCGCTCAAGATCTTTACCGCTGATCTTCTTAAGGATTTTAACTTCACCCTGTAACTTCTCAAGTAGCGGCTGGGCAATAACCAACACTTCTGTTTTTTCTTCATGCGTTACTTGAGCCGCTACATATTCCACCGATGGATTTACGGCGATTGCGGTATTTGAAACCAGAGTCCAAGGAGTAGTAGTCCAGACAAGTAGGGCCGCACCTAGTTCTTGAAGAGGCCCTGATGTAATTGGAAAGCGAACATAAACAGAAGGATCCGTAACAGTTTCATAGCCTTGTGCTAATTCGTGATCTGATAATCCAGTTCCGCAACGTGGGCAATATGGTGCAACGCGGTGGTCTTGAACAAGCAGACCTTTTTTGTGAATCTGCGAAAGACTCCACCAAACACTTTCAACGTAGGCCGGTGCCATAGTCCAATACGCTTCATCAAAGTCAACCCAAAAACCCATGCGATTTGTCATCGCAGTAAATGCATCTACGTGGCGTGTAACAGATTCACGGCACTTGTCATTGAATTGCGCGATACCAAATTTTTCAATGTCACCTTTGCCGTTAAATCCCAACTCTTTTTCAACTGCAATTTCAACTGGAAGTCCGTGACAATCCCAACCAGCTTTACGGACTACTTGTTTGCCTTTCATTGTATGAAAGCGTGGAAAGACATCCTTAAACACACGTGCTTCAATGTGGTGAGTACCAGGCATTCCATTAGCTGTTGGAGGGCCTTCATAAAATGTCCAGGTCTCTGCACCGGCGCGACCTGTAACAGACTCTTCAAAGACGCCATTAGCTCGCCAAAAATCCAGAATGGAGTGTTCCATTGCTGGAAGATCGATCTGGGCTGGAATTGGGCGAAAGGACATAAGAAGGGAAGTCTATTCCATGCTCATACGTAACTTTCTTCGTGGCGAAGTTGGTACTCACGCCTTAATCGGCATAAGGTGCGCGGCGTGCCGAAGAAACCGTTGAAAAAAGCCATCAAGAAAGTAGTCAAGAAGGCTGCAAAAAAGGTGGCTAAAAAGGCTCCGGCTAAAAAAGTTGCGAAGAAAGCCCCGGCTAAGAAAGCTCCTGCGAAGAAGGTAGCCGCCAAAAAAGCGCCAGCAAAAGCAGTTAAGAAAAATCCTGGTCGCCCATTTCCTTCAAAGACAACACTAACTGTTGATGAAAAATCTCAGACAGTAAGTGTTAAGACAATTGTTGCTCCACAGAACACACCTGTCGTTGAAGAGCGTCGTTTAGTGATGCCACCACCTGCTCGTCCAGTAAAGAGTGGAAAGAAAATTGCTCCGCTCAAGCCAATTAAGCAGGCACCAACTCCGATAGTTGTATCTGAAAGCGAATCAGCATGGAACGCTGCCGAGTTAAAAGCGATCCGTAGCGAACTAGCAAAAGAATTAGTACGTCTACAAACAGAGTTAGCAGCTATCGAGCGTGAAATGGATGCTCTCATTGCCGATGCTGGAGATGGTGCAGGAGATGATCAGGCTGATGCTGGTACCAAGACATTTGAACGCGAACATGAAATGTCACTTGTGATTAACGCTCGCGACATGGTTTTGCAAACAGAACGCGCCCTCGAACGCATCGATACTAAAACATATGGCAACTGCGAAGAGTGCGGTTCACCTATTGGTAAAGCACGACTTCAAGTTTTCCCACGCGCAACACTCTGCATGCTCTGCAAGCAGAAAGAGGAACGGCGCTAATAATGCGCCCGTGGCGCTCCCTCTATCTCACCGCCTGGGTTGTTTGGTTAATTGATCTAGGCACAAAAGTCTGGGCCGTAGAAGTTTTATCTTCTCGGGCAAATGTCCAAATAATTGGTTCGTTTTTGCAACTCACATTTGTTCAAAACTCTGGTGCTGCATTTGGTATCGGTGCAGGAAGCACATTTATCTTTACATTCTTTGCACTCGCAGTGCTAATTGTCATCACTCGTTATGCGCTACAGATTACTTCTAAGGGATGGGCACTCGTTTGCGGGCTTGTACTCGGCGGAATTCTGGGCAATCTCACTGATCGAATTTTCCGTGAACCTAGCTTCTTGCAAGGACACGTTATTGACTGGATTCAAATACCGAATTGGCCGGTATTTAACATCGCAGATACCGCTATTGTGATTGCAGCAGTAGTTGCAATAATTCTGACTATTCGAAATATCTCACCGATTACGCCAACAGATCCGAGTTGAAAATGAGCCGAGTATCACGAACCTTGTCTGTTCCCGAGGGAGTAGCAGGAGAGCGAATAGATAGCGCGCTGACTCGAGTACTTGGACTTTCTCGAACTGCAGTTGTTCGCCTGCTTGAAGATGGCGACATCACGACTTCTGGAAAAGCCATGGGCAAATCTGACAAAGTTGCAGCAGGACAGATAATCGAAGTATTGATGCCGGAAGAGAAGAACTCCGAACCAATTCCACTTACACCCATTCCAGGTTTATCAATTATTTATAACGATGAATCAATTGTTGTCATCGACAAACCTGTAGGTTGCGCTGCTCACCCAAGTCCTGGTTGGGAAGGTCCTACAGTTGTTGGCGCACTTACTGCAGCTGGTTACACGATTTCTACGAGTGGTCCGGCAGAGCGAGCAGGCATTGTGCATCGTTTAGATGTTGGAACAAGTGGATTAATGGTTATTGCAAAAACTGATCAGGCCTACACATTTCTAAAGGATGCATTTAAATCTCGCACAGTCACAAAGATTTATCATGCACTGATTCAAGGACACATGGATCCGAGTACCGGAACAATTGATGCGCCAATTGATCGACATCCAAAAGAAGATCATCGATTTGCAGTTGTTGCTAATGGAAAAGAGAGTATTACTCACTACGAAGTTATCGAGTTTTATCGTGGTGTTTCTTTAGTTCAGGTAGAACTCGAAACTGGCCGCACCCATCAAATTCGTGTTCACTTTTCCGCACTTCGCCATCCACTAGTTGGCGACCTAACTTATGGCGCAGATCCTGTACTTGCGGCCTCACTATCAATGAGTCGTCCATGGTTACATGCCATGCAACTCGAACTCAATCATCCAGTAACAGGAGAGCGCTTAACCTTTAATGCGCCATACCCTGCTGATCTCACAAATGCTCTGGCGTTGCTTTCAAGCGCAGTTCTTCCGTAGCGACTAATCTCACCACCGATGTCCTCTTTTGCCCACCTTCACGTACATACCGAGTATTCAATGCTCGATGGTGCCGCGCGCGTTGCTGACCTCGTCGCAGAAGTAGCGCGTCAAGAGATGCCAGCTATTGCCATGACAGATCACGGCAATGTTTTCGGAGCATTTGATTTTTACAAGCAGGCAAAAAAAGTTGGCGTTAAACCAATCATTGGAATTGAAGCGTACGTCGCTCCAGAATCTCGCTTTGAGAAAAAGCGCGTCAAATGGGCCGATGGTGGCGAAGATGATGTCTCTGGTGGTGGCGCATATACGCACATGACAATCCTTGCTGAAAACAATGAAGGTCTTTCTAATCTATTTCGACTCTCATCCCTTGCATCCCTCGAAGGCTATTACTACAAGCCTCGCATGGATCGTGAGTTACTTACCCAATACTCAAAGGGATTGATTGCAACTACTGGATGTCCCGGTGGAGAAATTCAAACGCGTCTTCGTATGGGCGCATTTAAAGAAGCGATGGCTGCGGCATCTGATTATCGCGATATTTTCGGGCGCGAGAATTTCTTTTTAGAAATAATGGATCACGGCATTGATATCGAATCTCGTGTGAAAGCAGACCTGCTCAAACTCGGTAAAGAACTCGGATTACCACTGCTTGCAACCAATGACCTTCACTACACATTCCACGAAGATGCGCGTTCCCACGAAGCGCTTTTATGCGTTCAATCAGGTTCCACTCTTGCAGATCCAAAGAGATTTAAATTTGATAACGATGAGTTCTATTTAAAGACGCCCGCACAGATGCGTGAGCTATTTAAAGAAATCCCCGAAAGTTGCGACAACACACTTTTAATTGCCGAACGATGCAATGTCACTTTGCGCGAAGGCGAGAATTTGCTGCCACGCTTTGAAGTGCCTGCAGGTGAGAGCGAAGATTCATGGCTCATTAAAGAGTCAGAGCGCGGATTGCTAGAGCGAATGGGCGCACGCGTTACCGATGAACATCGCTCGCGTTTAAAGTATGAATTAGATGTCATGATCAAGATGGGCTTTCCGGGTTACTTCTTAGTTGTTGCAGACCTTGTTACTCACGCGAAGAAAGTTGGAATCCGGGTTGGTCCTGGCCGTGGTTCGGCTGCGGGTTCACTCGTTGCATACGCACTCGGTATCACAGGACTTGATCCGTTAGAGCATGGGTTGCTCTTTGAGCGCTTCTTAAATCCAGAACGTATTTCGATGCCAGATATTGATTTGGACTTCGATGAGCGCAGGCGCAGCGAAATGATTCGCTACGCAACAACCAAATACGGCGAAGATCGCGTTGCCCAGATCATTACGTACGGCACAATTAAATCTAAACAAGCAATTAAAGATTCAACACGCGTTCTCGGATATCCATACGCAATTGGTGAAAAACTAACCAAAGCTTTACCGCCATCAGTTATGGGCAAAGACATTTCTCTCGCTGGTGTATTTGATCCTAGTAATGATCGATATTCAGAAGCTGGAGAGTTTAGAAATCTCTATGAGAGTGACCCTGATTCAAAAACGGTCATTGACACTGCAATGGGTCTTGAGGGGCTTAAACGTCAATGGGGCGTTCACGCAGCAGGAGTAATTCTTTCTCGCGAACCTTTATTAGATGTAATTCCTATTCATCGCCGTGAAGCAGACGGTTCCATCATCACTCAATTCGATATGGGCGCATGCGAAGCAACGGGTTTGCTCAAAATGGACTTCTTGGGACTTCGAAACTTATCTGTACTCGATGATGCCTTATTAAATATCAAAGCAAATAAGGGCGTAGATGTGGTTCTAGAAGATTTAACGCTAGATGATAAGAAAACTTTCGAGCTGCTTTCTCGCGGTGACACATTAGGTGTTTTCCAACTAGATGGTGGCCCAATGCGCGCACTCTTGCGCAGCATGTCACCGGATTCGTTCCAAGATATTTCTGCTGTGATTGCTTTGTACCGCCCAGGTCCAATGGGTGAAAATGCACACAACAACTATGCGGATAGAAAAAACAAGCGCAAACCTGTCGAACCTATTCATGCTGAGTTATCTGTAGTTCTGGATGAAATTTTGGGTGACACATACGGTCTCATTGTTTATCAGGAACAAGTTATGGCTATTGCTCAGAAAGTTGCCGGCTTCTCACTCGGACGCGCAGATTTGTTGCGTAAGGCCATGGGTAAGAAGAATAAGGAAATTCTAGATAAAGAGTATGTTCCTTTTGAAGCAGGTATGAAAACCAATGGTTTTGGTAACGCTGCGATCAAACGTTTATGGGATGTTCTGATTCCATTCTCTGATTACGCCTTTAACAGAGCGCACAGTGCGGGATATGGCGTAGTTTCTTATTGGACTGCTTATCTCAAGGCAAACTATCCAACTGAATACATGGCTGCCCTTCTTACATCTGTGCGAGATGACAAAGATAAGTCTGCGCTCTATTTGAGCGAGTGTCGTCGTATGGGAATTCAAGTTCTGCCACCAGATGTCAATGAATCAGATGCCGAGTACACGCCACGTGGGACTGACATTAGATTCGGACTTGCTGCGATTAGAAATGTTGGCGAAGGCGTTGTGGCGTCCATAAAGAGTGGTCGAGATGCAAAGGGTCGCTACCAATCATTTGGAGATTTCTTATCAAAAGTTGATGCACAAGTGTGCAATAAGAAGACGATTGAATCTCTGATCAAAGCTGGTGCTTTTGATTCTTTGGGCCACACACGTAAAGGTTTGATGGCTGTTTATCTTGAAGCAATTGATTCAGTAATCGAGACCAAGCGCGCAGAAGCAATTGGTCAATTCGATTTATTCGGGGGAGAGTCAGCAACTTCAGTATCAAATGTTGCACTTGATATTCCTGAAGGCGAGTGGGAAAAAGCGATGCTTCTTTCTTATGAACGAGAGATGCTTGGGCTCTACGTTTCAGATCATCCACTGCTTGGTGTTGAACATGTTTTGCGTGCTGGCACAGATATGTCCATTAGCGAATTACTAGATGATGGTGGACATCATGATCAGATTGTCACAATTGGTGGATTAATTACTTCAGTAACACGAAAAGTCACTAGACAAGGTGCGTCTTGGGCCGTTGTCACTATCGAAGACCTAGAAGGCTCACTTGAAGCTCTGTTCTTCTCAAATACTTACAATCAATACGCGCTAACCCTGACTGAAGATCGCATTGTTTTGATTCGCGGACGAGTTGATAAGCGCGAAGATCAAGTGCGATTTACTGCCCTTGAAATGAAGAGCGCTGATGTCAGTGCCGCGCCAACTGGGCCTCTAGTTATTACCCTGCCTATTAATCAATGCACACCACCTGTGGTTGATCGCATGAAAGAGATACTTCGTTCACACCCAGGAAAGCGCGAAGTTCATTTGCATCTTGATGAAAATGGAATGCGAACAGTCATGAAATTAGAGACTTTGATTACGTCATCACCATCTCTCAGCGCTGATCTGAAATCAATTCTCGGGCCTAACTGCCTTCAGGGCTAGTAGAATTAGGTATTCCAGCAAGCCGATTTTTTAAGACATAGTGAGGCACGCCAATGATGCGTTTAGTCGACCTTCGCGGTCAACGCCTATCTAAAGCTGGATATACAAACATCATTCCGCGCGCAGCACTCGATGTTGCAGAAGCTATGAAGTTAGTCGAACCAATTTTGGCTCGAGTAAAAAATGGAACTGAAAGTGATTTAATCGCACTCGCGAAAGAATTCGATGGCATCGCTCCACAATCAATTAAGGTGCCACGCGCAGAACTCACCCGAGCACTTGCAGAATTAGACCCAGAGATTCGCACAGCACTTGAAGTATCAGCAGAGCGCATTAGAAAAGTGCACAACGATCAACGTCGCGGTGAAACCGTAACGCGAGTCGTCGATGGTGGAAGCGTCACCGAGAAATGGATTCCTGTAGACCGAGTTGGTTTGTATGTGCCAGGAGGTCGCGCTGTTTATCCAAGTAGCGTGATGATGAATGTAATTCCAGCACAAATTGCACAGGTGCAGAGCATCGCAATCGCTTCGCCACCTCAAAGTGATTTTGGCGGTTTACCGCACCCAACAATCCTTGCTACGTGCGAATTACTTGGTGTCACCGAGGTGTATGCAGTCGGGGGAGCACAAGCCATTGCTCTCTTTGCATACGGCATGGAAAATCTCTGTGAAAAGTGTGATCTAGTTACTGGTCCTGGAAATATTTATGTTGCCGCCGCTAAACGTGCACTACGTGGAATTATCGGAATTGATTCAGAAGCTGGTCCAACTGAGATTGCCATCGTCGCAGATGAAAGTGCGATAGCCGCCGATGTTGCAGCTGATTTGATCAGTCAAGCAGAACACGATGTCATCGCAGCAGCTGTTCTTATAACAAATAGCGAAAAACTCATTGATGATGTTCAAAAAGAGTTATCAGTTCGCGTAGCTCGCACAAAGCACTCTGCCAGAATTAAAGAGGCTCTCACTGGAATTCAGTCAGCAAGCGTGTTGGTGGATTCCACCGAACACGGTCTTGAAGTAGCAAATGCTTATGCTGCAGAGCACCTTGAAATTCAAACAAAAAATAGCGCCAAAGATGCAGAGCAGATTCGCAACGCTGGAGCTGTCTTCATCGGTCGCTTCTCTCCAGTTTCACTCGGTGATTATTCAGCAGGCTCTAATCACGTATTACCTACTGGTGGGTGCGCATGCCACTCAAGTGGTTTATCCGTGCAAACTTTCTTGCGTGGTTTACATTTCATCGAATATAACGAGAGTGCGTTTACTGACATCGCACCAACGGTTATCACTCTTGCTAACTCAGAAGATCTTCCTGCGCACGGTGAAGCTATGAGCGTTCGTTTAGAGAAGAAGGGTAAATCATGAGCACGTGGCCACAATGGTTGCCCCTACGCGAAGAACTAGTTCCGATGTCGCCTTACGGTGCTCCTCAAGTGAGTGCGGAAGCATCACTAAATACAAATGAGAATCCTTTTTCTCCATCGCCCGCTTTGATCAAGGCAATAGCCGATCGAGTCAGTGCGATTGGTGCACAACTCAATCGCTATCCTGATCGTGAAGCAACATCACTGCGCACGGCACTTGCTTCTTATGTAAATTCTCAATCAGGCACATCCATTGATATCTCAAATGTATGGGCGGCAAATGGCAGCAATGAAATTATCCAATCTATTTTCCTAGCATTCGGTCGCAAATCTGCCCTGGGATTTACACCTTCTTATTCGATGCATCCACTCATTGCGAAAGTAACGGCTACGCCATGGATTGATGGAACCCGTCGAAAAGATTTCACATTGGATTGCGATGCGGCTTCTGCGCAGATCGAATCTCTCAGACCAGCGCTAACGTTTATTACAACACCTAATAATCCAACCGGTAGTGCTGTACTAATAGGTGAAATTGAGAGCCTTGCACGCAGCACCAAAAATGTTGGCGGATTACTCGTAATTGATGAGGCGTATGCAGAGTTCTCATCAGAAAAATCTGCAGTGACTTTGATTGAAAAGTATCCAAATGTTGTTGTCATCAGAACTATGAGCAAAGCTTTTGCATTCGCTGGCGCACGCGTTGGATATTTAGTTGCGCACCCTTCTGTCATCGATGCAATGAGACTCGTCCGTCTTCCGTATCACCTCAGCGCTTTGACCCAAGTTGCAGCCAGTGCGGCACTTGAATTCAGCGATGAATTATTAGCAACTGTTCAAGGTTTAATTGCTGCGCGAGAAGATGTTGCTAGTCGCATGGAGCAATTAGGCCTTGAGGTGGTCCCAAGTTGCTCGAATTTCTTGCTCTTTTCGGGTTTCAAGCGAGCAAGTGCAGATGTATGGAAAGATTTGCTCGATAAAGGGGTTCTCATCCGCGATGTGGGCCTTGAAGGTTATTTGCGAGTAACCATCGGCAACGAAGCCGAAAACAATAAATTCTTATCAGCGCTAAAAGAAGTTCTAAACAAGTAAAGACAAGCCGAGGAGATTGAAAAATGAGAAGTGCCCGCGTCGAACGCACAACGAAAGAGTCAAGCGTTCTTGTAGAACTAAATCTTGACGGACAGGGCAATATCTCCGTTGACACAGGCGTTGCATTCTTTGACCACATGCTTTCGCAATTAGGTAAGCACTCAGGTTTCGATCTCACAGTTAAAACAACTGGTGATATTGACGTTGACTCTCACCACACCGTTGAAGACACATCCCTCGCATTTGGACAAGCACTTCGCGAAGCACTCGGTGATAAAACAGGTATCCGTCGTTTCGGTGATGCCATGGTTCCACTCGATGAAGTTCTCGTTCAAGCAGCTGTTGATCTTTCAGGTCGTCCATATTTAGTTCACCGTCAACCAGAAATCGTTGAATTAATCGGAACCTTTGACACAACACTTGGAAAGCACATTTGGGAATCAATAGTTGCTGAAGCGCGTATCGCACTTCACATCAGAGTTCTTGAAGGTCGCAACGCTCACCACGTCTTTGAAGCACAATTCAAAGCGGTCGCTCGTGCGCTACGTGATGCGGTTTCATTAGATGCACGTGTCACAGGAGTTCCATCTACTAAGGGCGTTCTTTGATAGCAATCTTGGATTACGGATCGGGAAATCTACGATCTGCCCAACGTGCATTTGCTACAACAGGTCACGATGTAGAAATCACATCTGATTTAGATGTTGCTTTGAAAGCTGATGGGTTGGTTGTGCCCGGAGTAGGTGCATTCGCTGCATGCATGAACGGCATTAATGAAATCAGCGCGGCAGAAGTTATTCGTGCAAGAAAAGACGCAGGAAAGTCCACTTTAGGAATCTGCATTGGAATGCAAATACTCTTTAGTGACGGACTAGAACATGGCAGCCACAAAGGAATTGGAATGTGGAACGGAGAAGTGAGTCAATTAGATGCCCCAATTCTTCCTCACATGGGTTGGAATACAGTCGAAGTTACAGGCTCATCGAAATTATTTAAAGGTATAGAAAAAGAGTCTTTTTACTTCGTCCACTCATATGCTGCAAAGAAATCTGTCGGCCAAGGGCAAGCATGGACCACGCATGGTGAAAAGTTTTTATCTGCCGTAGAAGATGGCGCACTTTGCGCAACACAATTTCACCCAGAGAAATCAGGAAAAGCTGGTCTTACATTAATTGCTAACTGGAGTGCTGGGTTATGAGTTATCTCGAACTATTGCCAGCCGTTGATGTTAAAGATGGTAAAGCCGTTCGTTTGGTACAAGGCGAATTAAGCAAAGAGACAACGTATGGCTTGCCACTTGATGCGGCTCTTGATTTCCAAAAATCAGGCGCCGAATGGATTCACCTTGTCGATCTCGATGCGGCATTTGGAATTGGTAGCAATGCAGAGTTACTGGCAGATGTTATTGGCGCGCTAGATATTAAAGTTGAATTATCTGGCGGAATTAGAGATGACGAATCGTTACGTAAAGCACTTGCCACCGGTTGCACTCGAGTGAATTTAGGAACCGCGGCCCTTGAAAATCCTGAGTGGACATCACGCGTCATTGCAGAGTTTGGCGATCGCATCGCAGTTGGATTAGATGTGCGAGGTCAGATTTTGTCAGCGCGTGGTTGGACTCGAGACGGTGGTGATTTGTTCGAAACCATTGAACGCCTCGATAAAGATGGTTGCGCGCGATACGTCGTTACCGATGTCACTAAAGATGGAACATTGGCTGGACCGAACCTTGAATTACTAAAAAGTGTGTGTGCACTTACAAAAGCACCAGTTGTTGCAAGCGGTGGGATTTCAAATTTGATTGATATTGAAAATTTGGCTGCGCTCAGAAGCATCGGAGTTGAAGGCGCAATTGTTGGCAAGGCACTCTACGCCGGTGCATTTACTCTAGAACAAGCTCTAGTAGTGAGCAGACGATGACATTATCAGTTCGAATAATTGCTTGCTTGGACGTAACTGATGGCCGTGTTGTTAAGGGAGTTAATTTCACTGATTTAGTTGACGCGGGCGATCCAGTGGAAATGGCTTCTCTCTACGGATCCGAAGGTGTGGATGAGTTAACGTTTTTAGATATCTCAGCGAGTTCGACTGGACGCGAAACTACTCTCGATGTTGTTAGAAGAACAGCAGAACAGGTTTTTATCCCTCTCACAGTAGGTGGTGGAATCCGAAGCGCAGAAGATGTAAACCAATTACTTCGTGCCGGCGCGGATAAAGTTTCAATTAATACAGCAGCGTTAAAGCGCCCAGAACTTATCTCAGAAATTGTTGATCGATTTGGTTCGCAAGTATTAGTTCTCTCAGTTGATGCAAGACGAGCACGTACTGAATCTGGATTTGAAGTAACCACACATGGTGGGCGGGAGAGCTCTGGAGTCGATGCAATTGCATGGGTTGAAAAAGCGTGCGCACTAGGAGTTGGAGAAATTTTACTCAACTCCATGGATGCTGATGGAACGCGTGCGGGCTATGACATAGGAATGATTTCTGCAGTCAGATCAGTTTCTAAAGTTCCATTAATAGCAAGCGGGGGAGCAGGTGCACTCTCTGATTTTGCTGCGGCCCTTGATGCCGGCGCCGATGCTCTTCTCGCAGCGAGTGTTTTTCACTTTGGGATTCACCGAATCGGTGATGTGAAGTCATATCTGAGCGCTGCTGGTTATTCCATTCGCACGCCCAATAACTCTTAGGGCAGAATTGCGCCATGAGCATCAATGAATTGTCAGCAGAAGTGATTGCTTTGCTCAAAGACCCTAACCTTTTAATTCCTGCGATTGCCCAGGATGTTCACTCTAAAGAAGTTTTAATGCTTGCCTACGTTAATCAACAAGCTTTGGCACACATGATTGCAACGTCTACCGGAACATATTGGTCGCGCTCTCGCAACGAATTATGGATAAAAGGTGCCACGTCAGGACATAAGCAAAAAGTTTTTTCAATCGCACTTGATTGCGATGGCGATGCTCTGCTTATTTCTGTAGAACAGATTGGAGCGGCTTGTCATACGGGCGAAAAAACTTGTTTTCATCAGCCGATTCAACTGGGATGAATCTAGATGAGTTTCGTTCCTATGCACGTAATTACAATGTAATTCCTGTAACTCGCAAACTTCTAGCTGATGGCGAAACTCCACTAGGTATTTATCGCAAACTTGCAAAGAGTGCCCCAAATACTTTCTTGCTTGAATCCGCCGAACATGGCGGTGCATGGTCACGCTATTCATTTATAGGTGTTCGCACAGAGTCAACATTGAGCGAAAAAGATGGTGCAGCAGTATGGCGTGGAACATATCCGGCCGGTGCTCCGCAAGGGATTGATCCACTACAGGCACTTCGTATCAGTGCATCTCATTTAAAGTCACCAGTTATTGATGGTCTACCTCCGCTGACCGGTGGATTAGTTGGGTACATGGGATATGACACAGTGCGCCGATTAGAAAAAATTGGCAATACTTCTGTTAAAGATTTACCACTGCCCGAGTTGGCCTTCATGCTCACAAGCGACCTTGCAGTTATGGATCACAGCGACGGCACCGTGACGTTAATCGCTAATGCAATTAACTGGGATGCTAGTGATAATCGAATTGATGAAGCGTATGCAGAATGTGTCGCACGACTAGACCGCATGCAGCAAGAATTAAATGCTCCACTCGATGGATTTGTCAGCGAGCTTGAAGTCCGCACGCTTCCGGATTTTGACTCAAATACAACCGAAGAGAAGTATCGCCAATCTGTTAATGAGATTAAAGAAGAGATCTTGGCCGGAGAGGCTTTTCAAGTTGTTCTTTCACAGAGATTTAGCGTTGACGTTAAAGCCGAACCTATTGATATCTATCGAATGTTGCGCCTACACAATCCAAGTCCTTATATGTATCTCTTTCAATTTAGTGATGGCATAAGCGTCGTTGGATCAAGCCCTGAAGCACTCGTTAAAGTAAATCAAAAAGAGGTAATGGTTCATCCAATTGCAGGTACCAGAAAGCGATCGGCATCACCAGAGATAGATAAGAAGTTAGCTGAAGAGTTATTGGCAGATCCAAAAGAACGTGCAGAGCACTTGATGCTCGTAGATCTAGGTCGCAATGATCTAGGACGAATCTGCGAACCAGGAAGTGTTGAAGTAATTGATTTCATGCACATCGAACGGTATTCACATGTGATGCATATTGTTTCAACCGTTACTGGCACGTTATCTGAAAAATCAAATTGCGTAGACGCACTCTTTGCTGTCTTTCCAGCAGGAACATTATCTGGTGCACCAAAGCCACGTGCGATGCAGATTATTGAAGAACATGAGAGCACCCGTCGTGGAATTTACGGGGGAGCGATTGGCTACATAGATTTCACCGGAAACATTGATACGTGT
>JBEAYI010000054.1:0-6389 GCA_041159375.1 Actinomycetota bacterium | reverse complement strand
CGAAGCAAAGGACTTGAAGCCCTTGAGCGTGATGCTCTTTAGATACACGCGGTAAACCTACCTTGCGAGCGCGTTAATTAGCGAAGTAACACGGCGGCTCCGAAAGTATCTAGAGCTAGTTACCTTCATCCACAACTTGAGGTTTCAATATGTCATAGGCGCTTCTGGCAGCAACTTGCTCGGCTTCTCTCTTGCTCTTTCCGGTGCCGCTAGCAATACAGTCCCCAGCGACCATCGCATCGGCGCTAAAACTCTTATCGTGATCTGGACCCGTCTCGGTGACAATGTATTCGGGAGCGCCTTTGCCGAGTTGAGCAGTTAACTCTTGAAGTGCGGTTTTGCCATCTAAGCCAGCACCGCGCGCCATTGCTTGCGTCAATGTTGCATCAATTAACTTTCTAACAACGGTCGCAGTAGTTGCAAGACCTGCGTGTAGATAAATAGCGCCAATCAGTGCTTCTAGCGCATCTGCCAATAGTGAGTTTTTATCCCGTCCGCCGGTGACTTCCTCACCTTTACCTAGACGAATGTACTTTCCGAGATTAAGTTCGCGAGCAATATCTGCAAGGGCTCTCATGTTTACAACACCGGAGCGAAGTGGTGAGAGTCTGCTCTCATCTAAATCAGGGAAGCGAAGAAATAACTCTTCAGTAACTATTAATCCGAGAACAGAGTCACCTAGAAATTCAAGGCGTTCGTTGGTTTCTTTTGCGCCAGATTCGTAAGCGAATGAACGATGAGTAAAAGCTAAGGCCAAAAGATTTGGATCAACGTCAACACCTAAGTGCTGTGTTAATTCAGAGTACAGATCAGACCTCAATAACCTGACGGCGGTTATATGTTCCGCACGTTGGACATGCAGTGTGTTGCAATTTTGGTTGTTGGCATTGTGGGCACGCCGCTAGTGCTGCCGCAGTTGTTTTCCACTGACTACGACGAGAACGAGTCTTTGAGCGAGACATACGAGAACGAGTCTTTGAGCGAGACATCTTTCGCTTTGGTACTGGCACGGTGGCGTCCTTAATCTCTTCTTAAATCTCATCTGAGATACCGCGGCTCACAAGGAGTGCGGATATGGGTGAAAGTATCCCCTAAAAGTACGAATTCTTAAAATCGAGCAAGGGATATGAACTATTCGCCCTTATCCGCCTCGAGAGAGCCAAGGGCTGCCCAACGAGGATCTACCAGCGCGTGAGCATGTCCCTCTGGAAGTTCTGACCATTTTTCGCCGCACTGCTGACAGAGCCCTAAGCAATCCTCTGAGCAGAGTGGGTTTACTGGAAGCGCTAACACAATCGCATCTCGTAGCGGAGTTTCTAAGTCCATGTAATCGCCTTGCATTAACAGGTCATCTTCAACATCTAAATCATCAATCGCTTCTTCACTTGGACGACGCTTCTTAGATCCTTTTGAACCCTTTTCATGATGAACTTCGTATCGATAAAGCTCTTGAAAACTTCTATCAATATCGATTGCTATCGGATCAAGACATCGGATGCACTCTCCCATTGCTGTTGCAAATACATCCGCAGTAGCGAGAATTCCTTCAGTAACTGACTCCAGGCGAAGATCAACTTCAATAACTTCTCCTGGCGGAACACTGATTAGTTCAACACCGAATGCTTCGGTGAGATCAAAATCAATTGAATACTCTTTCATCTCACCTGCACGACGTGGAAGTTCGTGTGTATTAACGCGAAAGAGTGAGAGATCTCGAGTCATGCGCGCTTGGCTCTACTTGTCGTTAGCGAGTTGCGATAAAACATCTTTATCGCCAGCGCCAGCTAGTCTTTCGCGACCACGGGCGATGGCATCTGATGTCTTATTAAGAATTACTTCAAGAGTTGCAAGACGTGAATCTATGTACTTCTCAACTTCTTCGCGCTCGCCATCGGCTTCAAGATGAGCATCATCCAATATATGTTGCGCTTCTTCGCGAGCGGCAGAAACGATTGCTGTCTGTTCGATCATTCGTGAAACTTCTTCACGGGCACTTGCAATAAGTGCTTCAGCACTGGTGCGCCCTTCTTCAATCAGTGAATCACGAGAGGCAAGAATTTTGCGCGCAGCTTCTAAATCATTTGGAAGTGCAGCGCGCGCTCCATCAAGAATTTCCAAAATTTCGCCACGGTGCAGAACGCATGATGCTGACAATGGAACACCACGTGCTTCTTCGACCATTGAGATGGCAGTAGTTAATTTCTCAATCGAATCCATGAATCACTTCCCTGCTACTCGATGTTTTAGTGCTTCGTTAATACTCGGTGGAACCATAGAGGATACATCTCCACCGTAATGGGCTAATTCTTTCACAAGTGAGGATGATAAAAAGGAGTGAGTTGGTGAAGTCGCCATAAACATTGTTTCAACACCAGATCCTTGAAGGTTGACCTGCGCCATCTGTAATTCATAATCAAAATCGGATACAGCGCGCAAACCTTTAACAATTGATTGCACGGAGTTTGACTTGCAGTAGTCAACTAGCAAACCACTCCATGAATCAACTCGAACGTTTGAGAATTTGTTGGTCACTTCTGTAATCATTGAAATACGTTCATCAACTGTGAACAAACTAGATTTCGTTCGATTTTCGAGCACAGCAACAATAACTTCATCAAAGTGGCGACTTGCTCGTTCGATGATGTCTAAATGACCGTATGTGATTGGATCAAAAGATCCCGGACAAACTGCGCGTCTCATGGGTCAAACGCTAGCAACGATTTCTGCGCTTATCCATTCTTAGCGTAATTGGCGTAATAAATACTCGCTTGCCCATAGACCTTGATGCGAGAAGGCTCATACCCTTGCGGCCATGCAGGTTGTGCAGATTTCGAAGCCCTCTCTACTGCAATGACCACACCATCTTTGAAGAAATTATTTGATTGTAGCTTTTCCAAAATAATTGTGAGTTCAGAATCTACAAAATCATAAGGCGGATCTATATAAATAAAGTGATATTGATTTTCTGGATTGCCTTCTACGAACTTTTGCACTGCCATATGAAATAAGTGAAACACTCCAACAGGTTGCGCCTTTTGCACTAGAGCAGAATTTGTTGAAATTGTTTTGGCCGCAGCATCATCTTTTTCTACGCAGTGAACAAGGGATGCTCCACGAGAGAGAGCTTCTAGCCCCATGGCGCCTGAACCTGCGAACAAATCTAAAACATGTAACCCTAGAAAATCTCCAAATTCGGAAGTCAACGTTGAAAAAATCGCTTCACGCGCACGATCTGAAGTTGGTCTCGTTGCACCGGCAACGCTAGATAACGAGCGACCCTTAGCGACTCCAGCAATAATTCTCATCGCATCAACCCTTATCTATGAAGTCAGTTGCGGAATCGGTTTCTAAGAACTTTATTTCGTCATTGAGTATCTTAAATCCTGCAAGGCTTGGATCGGCTTCGATGATTTTTTCTGCACTCTGGCGTGCACTATCAATAAGCTCTTCATCGCGCAGAACGCGTAGCAACCTTAGATGTGAGCGAGTTCCAGATTGGCTCGCGCCCAGCACATCTCCTTCTCTACGTTGTTCTAGATCGATCTTTGAGAGTTCGAAACCATCTAGTGTCGAGGCAACTGCTTCCAGGCGAATGCGAGCAGGAGTCTCTGGCAATGAATTAGTAACTAGCAAACAGAGTCCCGGAGAAGAACCGCGACCAATACGTCCACGAAGCTGATGTAACTGTGAAACTCCGAATCGATCTGCATCCATTATTACCATTACCGTGGCATTTGGAACATCTACGCCCACTTCAATAACTGTTGTTGAAATGAGAACATCTAAATCGCCCGCGGAAAACGCGGACATTGTTGAATCTTTAACTTCAGTAGAGAGACGACCATGTAACGGGGCAACACGTAATCCAGAAAAAGGTCCGCTATGAAGCATTGGTCCTAGTTCTTCAACGCTTGCAATGCTCTGTGACTCCGTTCCAAATAGAAAATCCATATCCGCATCTTCATTATTTGTGGCGCTAATCCGAGGTGCCACAACGTATGCCTGATGTCCTTGCGATACCTCTTCAGCAATTCTTTGCCATGCACGTTCTAAGTGTGCGGGTTTTTCTTGTGCGGCAATTACATGCGTAGTAATTGGTTGTCTACCAAGTGGCAGTTCTCGAAGCGTCGAGATGTCTAAGTCTCCGAAGACAGTCATAGCCACAGTTCGTGGAATTGGTGTTGCAGTCATCACCAATAAGTGCGCCGGTGTGTGAGCTTTGCTTTTAAGCGCATCACGTTGTTCAACACCAAATCTGTGCTGCTCATCAACAACAATTAACCCGAGATCTTTAAAAACTATTGACTCCCCTAAAAGCGCATGGGTACCGATAACAATCCCGGCTGCACCACTTGCTGTCAATGCGAGTGCTTCTTTTCGAGCTGCAGCACTCTGTGATCCCGTGATGAGAGTTACTTGTGTAGCTTTTTCATCGCCACCCAACATTCCTCCCTGTGCTAAATCTCCCAATAGTTTTGTAATTGTTCGCAAGTGCTGAGCGGCTAAAACTTCCGTGGGCGCAAGAAGTGCTGCTTGGCCACCATTATCAATAACTGTCAGCATTGCGCGTAGCGCAACAATTGTCTTTCCAGATCCCACTTCTCCTTGAAGTAATCGATGCATTGGGTGAGATTTTGCTAAATCAGATTCAATTTCTGCGCTGACTTCTTTCTGACCGGCAGTTAATTCAAATGGCAGCAACGTATCGAATGCATCTATTAATCCCCCAGAAACTCGAGGCCGTGCAATTGCATCGAGTGATCTCAGAGCAGCCTTTCTTTTGGCCAGAAGCAATTGCAATAAAAATGCTTCATCAAAAGTTAGACGCTCACGAGCAATTTCGGCGTGCTCTAAATCAGCTGGCTTGTGCAGTTGAACTAGCGCTTGATGCAGAGTCGGATAACCATTTTTCTCGCGGATATCTTCAGGCAAGAAGTCAGGCACTTCATCTAAACCATCGATGGCCAAATCGATGCACTGTGCAATCTTCCAAGATGGCATCTTTGCTGCCGCTGGATACACAGCTAAGAACTTTCCAGCAAATTCATCAACTGCGCTATCTACATCACTTCCATCTGGAATTAATTCATAATCTGGGTGAGCTAATTGGCGCTTACCTTTAAAGACACCTACTTTGCCCGCAAATAAACCTTGGCGACCTACTCGCAAATCTTTTTCACGCCAGGCCTGATTAAAGAATGTGAGTGAGAGTTTGGCTTTACCGTCAGTGACGATAACTTCAAAAATACTTCCCTTGCGACCATGAAGTGGTCGATTTGATGCACTAAAAACTTCAGCCAAAATTGTGACTTCATCGCCTTCTTGCAAAGTAGAAATATCTGTCAGTTCGCCACGTACGGCGTAGCGACGCGGATAATGGCGCAATAAATCTGCAACACTCTTGATTCCAAAGGTAGTCTCTAGAACTTTTGATGTGCGATCCCCAAGAACGCTACTGACTTTGCTATCAAGGGATGCCATGGCGACATTCTCCACTGTTTAGGGTTATTGAGCGTGGATTGGCGTCTAGGCATGGGCTCGCGCTAATCTTGCGCCCTGTAAATACGTATGAAGGAGTTCAGCAATGGCTGCAACATGTGACGTCTGTAAAAAGGGTCCAAGCTTTGGTAACAACGTTTCTCACTCACAAGTGAAGACTCGTCGTCGCTGGAATCCAAATATTCAACGCGTTCGCACTCTTGTTGGTGGAACACCTAAGCGCCAAAACGTATGTACTTCTTGCCTTAAGGCTGGAAAAGTTACTCGTTAATTAGTTTTGCTTAATTGAAATGGCGCCAGGATTCTGGCGCTTTTTTCATTTCCGTGAAAGTGACTCCACTTCCTGCTCGAACTTCTCCTACGCAAATTCCTGGAAGATTAACTCCCGTCGCCAATAGGACGTGATCTTCACCCCCGCCTGAAATCAAATCCCACACATCAGAACCAATTGATTGAGCCACGGCAGCTAAATCTGCAAACCCTTTTGCCTTCTCGATTTTAGTAGAGTCAAATACGAGGTTTACACCAGATGCTTTACTGATTTGTTCTGCTTGAATAAACAAAGAATCACTAACATCGCAAAGCGCATGCGCACTCTTGAAGCTGCGCATGAGTGCTGGGTTAAGTTCTGGAGATTTAAATTGTGACAAAGCGCGAGCATGCGCTGGCGAATCTGAAGGTTTCCTGGAAAGAATTTCAAAACCTGCACGTGACCAACCAGGTAATGCGGAGAGATAAATCGAATCCCCGACTCGTGCGCCGCTGCGAGTGATGTGCAATCGAGATGTTCCCACTGCAGTTATTGAAATCATAACTTTTTCTGCTCGAGATAGATCACCGCCAACAACAACTGCATTCGATTTAGCTGCAGTATCGGCGATCCCTTGTGC
>JBEAYI010000137.1:0-2620 GCA_041159375.1 Actinomycetota bacterium | reverse complement strand
ATATAGCCCTTGTGCTTGGCAAATCCATATTCGGGAAAAGAAGTATCTAGATCGCGCATGATTCGATCACGAGTTACTTTGGCGATAATCGATGCCGCACTAATGCAATGAGCAACTTGATCGCCTTTCCAGACCGCAAGGTTGGCTATTCCTAGTCCTTCTATTGCATAACCATCGGTTAGAACGTAGGCAGGTGTTATTGATAATCCTTGTACTGCTCTGCGCATTCCATCCAAGTTGGCTGCATGAACACCGCGAGCATCCACTTCTGCAGGTGGCACGATTATTGTCGAGATAGCAGCAGCTTTTTCTAGAAGTAATTCATACAAATTCTCGCGTTCTTTTTCGCTCACATCTTTTGAATCGCGAACAGAAGAGAGATCTTCGGCAAATGGATCATGCAAAATAACTGATGCGATGACAAGTGGTCCGGCACATGCACCACGGCCTGCTTCATCGACTCCAGCAAGGGGTGTGATTCCTGCATCGATTAATTGTGACTCGATTGCAGCCATATGAAAACTATTTCAGAACAGGAACAGATGGAACGATTTTTGCATTTGCGAATGGCCAGATAACTCCGAAGACGCGACCTGTTACTCGTGAGAGTGGGACCTGTCCTTTATTGATGTCATCTTGGTGATAGCGAGAATCTGCACTGGCTCCACGGTGATCGCCCATGACCCAAATTTTGCCTGGATCTACGGTGATATCAAATGTCATATCACTCGGCACATTGCCTTTAAATATGTAGGGCTCATCTACTGGAGTTCCGTTAATGGTTAGTTTTTTATCTGTGCAGCAAACAATGCGATCTCCTGCGATACCAATTACGCGCTTGACCAAGTATTGCTTTGCTGGGTTTGGAAGCACGCCAACTAAAACGAGGCCATCTTTAATCTTTGATACAACAGTTGAGTTATTGGATTCATCGGGCTCGGGTAGCCATGAATCAGGATCACGGAAGACAACTACGTCGCCGCGATTAATTTTGCCTGAAACGAATGGAAGTTTATTGACTGCAACTCGGTCGTTGATCTGCAATGTGTTTTCCATCGAACCAGATGGAATATAGAAAAACTGAACGAGGAAAGATTTAATAAAAAGGGAAACAACAAGTGCGACAACGATAAGTATTGGGAGTTCCCGAAGAAGGGAACCCTTGCGAAACATCTGAGAAAACTTAAGCTTGCTCAGCTGGTTTTTCTTCAGCAGCTGCTTCTTCTGCAGGAGTTTCAACTGCAACCTCAGCAACTGGAGTTTCGATAACTTCTTCAACAACTGGCGCTTCTACTGCCGCTTCAACAACTTCTTCTACAACCGGAGCAGCAACTGCTACTGGTTCTGGAGTTGAAAGAATTCCATCGCCGTAACCTTCGATGCCATCGCGCTTTTCGCGAATCTTTGCAGCCTTACCGCGAAGGTCGCGGCCATCGCGCTTTTCGCGAATCTTTGCAGCCTTACCGCGAAGGTCGCGTAGGTAGTACAACTTGGCACGACGTACGTCGCCCTTCTTAACGAGTTCGATTTTTTCGATTACTGGTGTGTGTACTGGGAAAGTACGTTCTACTCCGACACCGTAAGAAACTTTACGAATAGTAAATGTTTCGCGAACGCCATCGCCTTGGCGACGCATAACGATTCCTTGGAAGACCTGGATACGACTCTTGCTACCTTCGATAACGCGTACGTGAATCTTGAGCTCATCACCAGCACGAAATTGTGGGATGTCTTTGCGCAGCGATGCTGCATCTACGGCGTCAAGTACGTTCATGATTTCCTCAGCTAATTCGTGTATCGGTACGGCAATGGCTGTACAGAAGACGTATCTTGCCACAGGAGCGTGGCCAAGTGAAAATCGGCTAAAGGCCGAGCGTATTTTTAAGGATCTGGTGCAGATGCGGGCCCGCTGCCAATGTGAAGTTTTGGCCCCCCACCTGGTGCGAGGAAACGATGGCACCAGCTTCCTGGGCAATTAATCCACCAGCTGCGATGTCCCACTCATTGAGTCCAGATTCAAAGTACGCATCAACATTTCCAGCGCCAACAAAAGATAAGTCAACGGCTGCAGCACCTACTCGACGAATGTCTCTAATCTGTGGAAGTAAAGTATTAATAAATTGCAATTGAAGCGTGCGCTTGTCAGGTTCGTATGCAAAACCAGTAGCAAGCATCGTTCTATTTAATTCAACTGGATCGTTACAGGTTAACTTCTTGCCATTATGAAACGCTCCACCACCGCGGGTTGCCCACCACGTTGAATTAAGAGTTGGACTGACAACAACACCAGCGACCACGCCATCTTTATCTTTTGCGGCAATAGAAACATTCCAACCAGGGATTCCGTAGAAGTAATTAACTGTTCCATCGAGTGGATCAATCACCCAAGTAATTCCGGATGTTGATTTTCTATCCGCACCTTCTTCGCCGATCATTCCATCATCTGGGCGTTCGGCAAGAATGCTAGAAACAATAAGTGCCTCACTGGCTTTATCCATCTGAGTAACAATGTCTACATCGCTAGATTTTGTAGATACTTCCAAAATATCTGGACGAGCAGAGAGCAACTCTGCAGCCTTTTTACCTACGCGTAGTGCAAGGTCTAATAACTGCTGATTCT
>JBEAYI010000053.1:0-5554 GCA_041159375.1 Actinomycetota bacterium | reverse complement strand
CAATAAAGACTGGCATGCATCCGGCTGCTCCGCCCCACACAATGTTCTGTGCAGTACGTCGCTTAAGTCCCATCGTGTAAACAACAACGTAGAAAACAATTGCTATGAGAGTCAATAAAGTCGCAAGCGGTGTTGTAAATACCCAAAAAATCACTAGCGAAAGAATGGCAACAATCGTTGCAAAGATAGTTGCCTGCACTTTGTTTAAAACACCAGTAACCAATGGACGCTTGGCTGTTCGCGCCATCAACTTATCGATATCACTTTCAATGATCATGTTGTATGCGTTCGCTGCCCCGGCAGCCAAAGTGCCACCAATAATTGATGCAGCAGTCACAACTAATCCAGGAAGTTTTCCTTCTGCTAAAACGAGTGCTGGCACTGTTGTTACGAGTAATAACTCAACAACTCGTAGTTTCATTAAATCTAAATAGCCGCGTCCTTGTTCAGCAGCGGTAAATGTGCTCACTGTCATAGATTACCCGCCATTATTTTTCTCGCTTCACAGAACCTTCAAAGGATTGAGTAATACAGTTCACTTAACGAAAGGATCTATCAATGACTCCTCCAAAGAAGCCTGAATGGTTCGAATTAACCGAAAGCGATGGCGTAAAGCCACGCGCATCAGTTAAGCGAAGCGCCCGCGGGGTGCTGCTTGCACTTCCACTTCTGCTTATCGGCGTCGGCGTCGTTGTTGCACAAGGCACAGATGAATCACCAGCTATTGCTGAACCAGTCACAACTCTGGCAAGTGCTGCGCCATCAATGAGTGCAAATGTTGCTCTCGTAAATCCTTCAATCGCCATCCCACCAACAGGTGGCGGCGATGATGACGATGATGAAGAAGGCGAAGACGATGATGAAGAAGGCGAAGACGACTAACTAAAAAACAAAGAACAGAATTATTGCGCCGACAGCGATTCCAATAAGGATGTTCCGCTTTCGATCTGCTTGCCCTGGTCGCCACCCTTGCTTCTTGGGTAGAGGCAGTTTTCTAACAACTGCGTCCTTTCGAACAGCAAATCTAGAACTCAAAGTTGGTTTTTGTTTCTTTGGTTGAATGCTTTTTTCTGAAATAGCCTCGGTTGACTCCACAATTTTTTGAAAGTTTTCCATGGAGAGCTCATCAGATTCAGAACCCTTGAGTTTAGTAAATTCACGTCCACCACAGTATGGGCAGAAAAGACTGTCGTGAGGAACTAACTTGTGACAATCAAGATTTCTACAGTACATCTTTCGTCCTCTTACTCACCAACTTAAAAACTAATGTCCGCACTTGCAGCTGCTGCCACATCCACAAACTGCTTTGTTCGGTGCAACATCCATTGCGGGTGTGCGCTTAAAGAATCCCATAGGCTTTAACGTAAAGCCAAGTCTTTCAACTGGCATGACTGGCCAATCTTCAATACGTGGAATGTGATTAAGACCAAAGACGTACCACATAACAACATCTGTATTCTCAATTGATCGATTCGCTTGCGTCCATCGAGGTAACCCATCTCCACCTTCATGTTGGAATGGATAGTCACCAGCTGGGTATCTCTCTTCTTCAGTGTTCTTTGTGACCCAAAGATGTTGATACATAAATCCGGCGCGCTTACCTAAAACAGACTCTGGAAGAGTCAATGGATAAGAGTTGCCACCAGTAATAAGTTTGTAACCAACTGGTTTGCCCATATGGTTTTTCTTATTTGGATTAACAATCTTCCAGTAACGAGACTTCATTAAGTCATAAAGACGCTGTGCGCTCTTTTCGTCCTTAAACACTGTTTCACTCGTTTCAAACGCTCCACCGTGTGGGTTCTTAGGTCCCATTGGATGTGCAAATGAATCAACTTCGATGACGCTGTTATTTGGTCCATCAACATCTAAATCAAGACGCGCACAGAAAACGTGTTGGTGATACGGCGCGTATAAACCAGGTTCGATTTCTGTGGCAGATGGATGAACTGCATGCGGATCATCTCCGAGCGTTAAAACAATTCCGGTGAGCTTTGCTTCAAATTCGATATTTCCATCTTGGTAGAAGTACCAGTAGTAGCCATATTCATAGTTATTGATGGTGACAATTGAAGAAATTACGAAGCGGCGACTGCGGCGGACTTCAGGGTGTCCATCAATATCGACGTGCTTCCACAGAATTCCGAAGTCTTCTTCGTGCATACAAATAGCGTTCTTGATGTCGCGAACTCTTCCGTCGCCATCAGTGACTGCAACGTCAAGATAAACAATTTCGCCTAAACAATCGCAGCCGAGTGTCAGTGAGTTAGTGAAGTTTCCAAGGCCGTATTCGCCAGTATCAAAAGCGTTCTTTCGATAAGTGCCTTGGCTTGGATCTCCGTATGGAATAACAAGTTCTGCAATAGAGAGTCTGTGCGCAATCTTGCGTTCGTTGCCATTGTCATTAAAGCGAACATCGTGAATAACTAAACCTTCGCGTTGATCAAAGCCAACACGGAAGTTCCAGCGCTCCCAATCAATGCGCCAACCATCGATCTTAAATGAAGGACCTTCTGGTTGGTGAATAGATAATTCTTTTAATTCAATGAGTGATTCTTGTTGCGATGCACGGTATGGCCCTGGTGTTTGTGGAATCGGTGTTTGTTCGTCATCTTCGATGCCAACAACTTCGAACTTATCGATATCAACGATTGCATGCAGACCATTGATTGGATGTGCATAAAAGTTTCCATCTTTATCGCGCTTGTGCCACATCGGTGTCCAAATAACACGGCGGCCATCATCGATGTAATCAGGAATCTTGGCACCAATTGGCCACGTTTCCATATGAACATCATCTGCGCTATTTATTCCGCGCTTCTTCAGTGCATCAATTACTCGTTGATCTTTTCGCGCTATTTCAATTGCACGCTCTGATTCAATTGCTAGCACCGGAGCTTTTGCCCCTGGAATATCTGTGTAGCTCTGCACCTCACCAGTTGTTGAAATAACTCCTTCGGAGACCATCGCTTTTTCTTGATCCCAAATTGTGATTCGACCAAAGCGTGCGAATGCATCGCCTGCCTTGTACTTACTTAAAAACTCTTTTGTTGGTTCGTGTAATTGCAACATCGCAACAAGATGGCGGTGATCTAACTTCCACGCAGCGCGTGCAGCTTTAACGAGAGATTCTTGTTCTGCGGCCGATAGGGGATCAAGCGGATGTGCTGACACAAGAAACAACTCTCTAAATAGTAGGTACCGGCGTTACAACTGGAACTAACTCCGGAAATATCGGCGCTGCAATCTTTCCAAGAATTCGATCTAACGTATCTCGAGCTCGCTCGGAGGCACTGAATCTGCGTGGAATCTTATCTGCAATGGCCACGAAAACGTACTGTCGATCCTCTGAATCAACATAACCGGCAAGGCTGATGGTGCCGGACAAGGTTCCGGTCTTTGCCCGAACCAGACCAACTGCCTGTGGCGCAGTTGTTAAGAATCTATTTTGCAATGTGCCTGAAACACCACCGATTGGCAGGCCTGCATAAATCGACGCGTACTTTGGATCGTTTCTAATTTTCATTAACAAATCAGCAATTACTTTTGCGGTCACGCGATTCTGTCTAGATAAACCACTTCCATCTATCGCTTCAATTTTGTCAGGATCAATTCCAAAAGTATTTAGAACGGTGTGAAATGTGGCTTCAATTCCCTTTGCACTAAATGATTCACCGGAGGTAACGGCTGCCAATCGTGCAAGTCTTTCTGCAAGAACGTTATCGCTCCAGAGCGTTGTCCACTTCACCATGGTTTCAAGTGTTGGTGACACAGAGAGCACAAGTGGATCAGCAGCTTTTAATACAGCTTCATCCGATGTAATTCTTTCTGCAGTTGTGCGCACTCCACGCTTTCGCAAGAAGGCTTGATAGTTTGCTAAATCTTGTGGAAATAGCCCCGTATACAAAATCTTTAGTCGTTTTGGTTTCTTACCTGTCACTTCTTCATATTTGCTCATTGTGTTAAATCCCAAACGCGGCAGAGAAGTGCGTCCCATTTTTTCTGCCTGTGAATGAATCATTGAAATCCACGGATCGTATTGACCATCAATGACAACTGTTCCTGGATCAACGCCTACATAAATATTTGTATTAAAAACCGTCTGCGCATCGATGTAACTAAGCACCGCTGTTGCAGAGAGCAACTTGATAACGGAGGCGGGCTTTCGCCCTTCGTTTGCATTGCGTTCAAAGACTACTTCGCCAGTTTTTGCATCCACCAAAATCATCGATGGATCAGATAAGAACTTGGAGTTTGATAGTGATTGAAAAACAGTTGGAATTGCACTCGGTGCGAGTTTGTCTAACGCCTGAGCGGGAGCAGCAGAAATTACTAGCGCAAGGGCTAGTAACAAGCCCAGTGGGCGCAGGCGTTTATTCAAGGATCAGTTACCAGGCGTATGCAATAACGATATTTGCAACTGTGAGTCCGAGCAGTGTCGCCCATGTGCCAGTTGTAAATACTGACTTCTTATTCTGACGATAGCCAAGAACCAAAATAATCAGAACAATTCCTAGTTTGACCGCAATCTTTGTGTTGTCATACAAAGGCCATTCAGCTGCGTTCTCTTCATTGAGCGGGTATTGAACACCGACCATGATTAATCCAGCAATAAGTGCTGTGGCAGCGCTGTGAAGAATTCCAGTGTTGAATTTGCGAGGCTTCTTGGATGTCTGAAGAAGTAATAGAACTAATACTCCAAGGATTCCAAGCATGTGCAGGATGTAAGCAACTGTATGAATGATTGAGAGGTCCATGGATTCAGTTTAGAGTGCGTACATGGAAAGACCAATACCACCCGCCACGATTGGGCCAGGAGAATTCTTTCCTGTCGTAGGTGTTGGCCCTCATGACAAGCCGTGGCCAACTGGTGATCAATTCGATCCAGAGCTACTTGAAAATGGTGATCGTAGAAATGTTTTAGATCACTATCGCTATTGGAAAGTCGAAGCAATTGTTGCTGACTTAGATACCAAGCGTCACAAACTACATATTGCAATTGAAAATTGGCAACACGATTTAAATATTGGTTCCATCGTCAGAACAGCAAATGCGTTTAACGTCACCGCAGTGCACATCGTTGGAAAACGCGATTGGAACAAGCGCGGCGCAATGGTTACAGATAGATATTTATCTGTGATTCATCACCCAACGATTGCTGATTTCAAACAGTGGTGCACAGAAAACAATGTGCCAATCATCGGCATAGATAACGTGCCTGGTTCTAAACAACTTGAATCGGCGCAACTGCCAGAAACCTGCGTTCTTTTGTTTGGCCAAGAAGGTGCCGGAATGTCAGAAGAAGCTATCGCTGCATGCCCAGTTATTTATGAAATAAACCAGTACGGATCAACTAGATCTATGAACGCATCCGCTGCTGGCGCAATCGCTATGTATCACTGGGCTTTGCAGCACCTGCCACGCTAGTTTTTTAAGCGCGCTCGTCTTCGTTATTTGTATCTTCAATCATCGCATCACGCACAGAAGCTAAGCGGCGCTCAACTTCATCGGCCTCTTTTGTGCGACCAAGAGTGCGCATAACAGCAGCCATGCG
>JBEAYI010000052.1:0-9139 GCA_041159375.1 Actinomycetota bacterium | reverse complement strand
GTAAAACCTAAATTTTTTGCAATCAAAATAGCCATATCTTCTGGCGCAGCAGTTACGAGCCAGACTTCTTCTCCGGCGTTTAAATGCTTTTGTGCAATGTTGATTGTGCCTTGCCAACACGCTGGCGACACATATTCATCATAAATTGCTTGCCCTATGTTTTGAATTTCTAGAACATCGTGGCCACCAATAAATTCTGTAGCTGCATCTTGAAACCTTTTAATCTCATCTTGCTTTTCTTTGCCAGTTAAACGAAAACGCAAATTAGCAAATGCGAAGCGCGAAAGATCGGTCTTGGTGAAGTACCCACGTTTGTACATTCCTTTTCCAAGGAAGAAGAGGGTGGATCCACGAATAAGCGTGTTATCTACATCGAAAAAGGCAACTCGGTTCGGTGTGAGCGCCATGTCACAACCTTAGCGAGAAGAGTTGGTTTATGACGCTTTATGCTTAGCAGATGAGTTCGACGGTACATGTGGTCAGACATGGCGAAGTACATAACCCAGAGAAAATCCTCTATGGGCGTCAACCTGGTTGGACACTTTCAGAACGTGGCCACAAGATGGCAGCAACACTTGGTGATTGGTCAAAGAGTATTGATTTAGGTGCGTTACATGTTTCACCATTACAACGTGCACAAGAAACAGCAGCGCCAATATCGGCTGCACACAACATGAAAATCACAACCGATGAACGGTTAATTGAAGCTGCAAATATTTTTGAAGGAAAACCCTTTGGAATTGGTGATGGAGTTTTAAAGCATCCGTCAGCGTGGAAACACTTATGGAATCCATGGAAACCTTCATGGGGCGAACCATACGATGAACAAATAAACCGAATGCTTGCTGCTGTATTTGCAGCGCGTGGTGCGGCACAAGGTAAAGATGCAATTGTTGTTTCTCATCAACTTCCAATTTGGATTCTGCGAAGCGCAATCGAAGGTCGCAGGCTTTTGCACGATCCACGTAAGCGCGAATGCTCTTTAGCAAGTGTGACAAGTGTTCATTTTGACGACGACGGAATGATTAGCGGAACTAGTTACTCAGAACCCGCTGCTCATTTATTGCCCCCAAAGAAATGAAACTTAGAAATTTTGTATTTGTGCCATTAATGGCGCTTGTGCTTTCTTCCTGCGGTGGCGGTGGATCTTCGATTGCAGAAGAGAGTTTTGTATCGGGTAATGGAAGTGTTTCTTACATAAAACCATCGGATCGCATCGCAGCACCCGCACTTTCTGGCATGACGCTTTCAGGAAAGAATTACACATTTAATGTTGGTCAAGTTGCTGTCGTAAATGTGTGGGCATCTTGGTGCGCACCTTGTCGCGCAGAAGCACCAACACTTGCAGCGTTGTCAGAAAAATATACAGATGTTGCATTCATGGGAATTCTTACACGTGATAATCCTGTAAATGCTGAAGCTTTTGCTCGCCGTTTTGCTCTGCCATATCCAACGCTGATTGATGATTCAGTTCTAATTGGATTTAGAAAATCACTGCCAGCCAACGCAATTCCTTCAACGGTACTTATTGATAAGCGGGGAGATGTAGCGGCACGAATTTCTGGCGAAGTTACTTTTGCATCCCTTAGCGAACTCATTGAAAAGGTGAGTGCAGAGTGAAAGAGTTCTTTGTTGAGCAAATCTTGGATGGCTATTTAATTACAGCCTTTCCTATTGCACTCCTTGCTGGATTGATTTCTTTCTTGTCTCCATGTGTTCTGCCTCTGGTTCCTGGATATATTTCATACGCAGCGGGATTTTCAAAGAGTCGCGGGCGAGTACTTCTTGGCTCAGTGTTATTCGTCTTAGGTTTTAGCGTTCTCTTTGTTTCATACGGTGCACTCTTCGGTGGCTTCGGTGCCTATGTTTCAGCTAATGAAAAACTCATCACGTCAATACTTGGAATCTTCACTATTGCACTCGGGTTAATTTTTATTGGCGTATTTCCATTTGCTCCAACGTATCGCGCAAAGATGCCTGTAACTCTTGGTTTAGTTGGAGCACCGCTACTTGGATTCTTATTTGGTGTTGGCTGGACACCTTGTATTGGTCCAGCACTTGGAGCAGTTCAAACTCTTGCCTTTCAAGAATCAAGTGCCATGCGTGGCGCAATTCTTTCTCTGGGATATTGCATCGGATTAGGCGCACCATTTATTGCATCCGGATTGTTCTTTGATCGCTCCGAAAACTTAAGAAAGTTCCTGGTTCGCCGAGGAGATCTAATAACTAAAATTGGTGGAGTCTTCTTAATTCTTATTGGCCTTGCTCAAGTATTTGGTTTGTGGGGAAGTTTTAATAACGAGATGCGCTCATGGATCTCAGATTTCATTCCGGTGATTTAAATGAGTGAAAATACGCCAGAGATTGGAACAGTAGGACTTTTACGTTTCATGTGGCGACAGCTCACAAGTATGCGCACCGCACTCGTGTTGTTAATGATGCTTGGTGTTGCAGCTATTCCGGGATCATTTATTCCTCAACGTTCACAAAATCCGATTGCTGTAAGTGATGTCTTTGCCAATTCACCAACGAAGGCACTTTGGTATGAAAGATTCTCACTCTTTGATGTGTATTCATCGCCTTGGTTTAGTGCGATTTACATCCTGCTTTTCATTTCACTAATTGGATGTGTTCTTCCGCGTTCATTTGAGCACTACAAAGCTTCACGAGCTCTGCCACCGCTAACTCCTAAGAATCTTTCTCGGATGGAGCATCACACAGAGTGGAAAGGCGCAGGGGATGAACTTGAACTCGCTCGGGCGTGGTTTAAGAAGAACAGATTTAGAGTTCGCGAACTAGATGGTTCGATTTCAGCAGAAAAAGGTTTCACACGTGAAACAGGAAACCTATTTTTCCACTTAGCCCTGGTTTTAATCCTTGTCGGCGTTAGCTTCGGATCGCTATTTGGTATGCGTGGAGATGCAATTGTTAATGTTGGTGAACGCTTTATAAATACACCAACAACTTTTGATTCTCTCTCCTTTGGCAAGTTGTTTAACGAAAAATCATTAGAGCCATTTTCAATAGAAGTTGATAACTTCGTTGGCAAATATAATCCTGTAACGAATGCGCCTGAAGATTACACATTGTCAGTTACCGTTAAAGACTCTCCGGAATCAGCACCCGTTAAGAAAATTGTTAAAGTAAACAGCCCACTTACTTTTGGAAGTACACGCGTTTATCTGCAAGCAAATGGATATTCACCAATTGTTACCGTAAGAGATTCTGTTGGAAATGTTGCATTCCAAGGTCCAGTTCCATTCTTGCCACAAGATTCAAATTTAACTTCAACGGGTGCGATTAAAGTTCCAGATGCAATTCCCCAACTCGGTTTTGTTGGCTCATTCTTTCCAACTATTGGTCGCGCAGATGAAGGTGGCGGTATCTCTGTATTTCCGGAGGCACTTGATCCGCAATTGTTCTTAGGCGCATGGACTGGCGATCTTGGTTTAGATAACGGGCGCCCACAATCTGTTTACCGAATTGATACGGATACTCTGACAAAAATAGGACTTAAGTCACTCGCACCAGGAGAGACGTACGAATTTGCAGAGGGCTCCATCACATTTGAAACTTATATTCCGTGGGTCAACCTGCAGGTTGTTAAAGATCCCGGCAAGAGTTATGCGCTGCTTGGCAGTATCGTTGCCATACTCGGATTACTTGCTTCGCTCTTTACGCGCAGACGCAGAATTTGGGTAAGCGTTACAAAGAAAAACATTCAAGTCGCAGGTTTAGCAAAAAATGCGGCACCTGGACTTGAAATTGAAATTGCACAACTAGTACGAGCTTTAGGGAGAGCAGAGTAAATGTCTACAACGTGGGCGTACATTTCCAACTATTTGGTGTACTCGTCTATGGGTGTTTTTGCCCTGGCATTTATTGCGCATACTTATGAAACAGCCTTTGCTGTTCGCGCGCCACATCTAGCTGATTCAGCTAAAGGAAATTTACGTACAAAAACTTTTGATTACACCCGTACTGAAAAGATTGCTCGTATTGCTACAGCAATGATGATTTTAGGATTCCTACTTTTATTAGCTGGGGTTGTGGGACGCGGAATTTCTGCAGGACGTGTTCCATGGGGAAACATGTACGAGTTCTCAATTACTGGAGCACTTGCATTTACTGGGGCTTATTTAGGTGCACTTCGTAAATACGATCTTCGTTGGCTTGGTTTGTTTGTCTCTATTTCCGTACTACTTACACTCGGCACAGCCGTTACGGTTTTATACGTACCAAGTGCACCACTGGTGCCTGCACTTAAATCAACATGGCTCGTTATTCACGTGGCTGCAGCAATTATTTCTGGTGGAGTCTTCTTACTTTCAAATGTTATTGCCGGTGCATTCTTATTCCTTGATTCAATGGAGAAGAAAGGCGAACGAGCACCTTGGGCCAAACGATTGCCTTCACTAGACACACTTGATCAACTCTCTTATCGTCTTGTTGCATTTGTTTTTCCACTCTGGACATTTGCAGTAATTGCTGGAGCAATTTGGGCAGAGAGTGCGTGGGGAAGATATTGGGGCTGGGATCCAAAAGAGACGTGGGCATTTATTACTTGGGTTGCATACGCTGCATATTTACATGCACGCGTGACAGTTGGTTGGCGTGGACGTAGAGCAGCGTGGCTCTGTATTTTTGCTGGATCTACATTCTTATTTAATTACGTCTACGTAAATGTCTGGGGAACTGGAAAGCACACGTACTCTGGTTTATAAGTTTTAAAGATTACGTAAGAAATCTGGGTCATCATCTGGCCCAATTACTCTGCCACGTCCGCCTCGACTTGGACCTTGTCTGCGTTGACGTCCCCAAATCAAATAAGCGATTGCGCCAAATACTCCGAGTAAAAAAATTATTAACAACCATGCCCACTTTGGTAAACCACGAAGCAATTCTTGTTCGGTGCGCGCACAATCAATAAATGCGTACAAAGTGACACCCGCTGCTAGCAGAATTGGTAAGTAACGGAGCATGCGTTAATTCTACGCTTTTCTAAGAGAGCAACAAACCGAGGGACAACAGGATTGCAAAGCGCAGTTGTAGCTTGCCTGTTTTGCCAAGAAGCGGAATCAGTTGGGCTCCTTGGGCGCCTCTGCGGATTGCTTTAATCAGGGAAAAGGTCATTGGAAGAAGCAGGAGAGTAAGCAGAGTCCACGGCCGCAGTAAAAAGAGAACACTGATGTGGGCAATTAGTAAGAGTGAAATAAATGCCTTGCGAGCACTGGAATCGCCAAGTCGAACAGCAAGAGTTCTTTTGCCCACTAATTCATCTGCTGCGCGATCTCGCAGATTATTAATTGCTAGCAATGCACATGAAAGGCAACCCATCGGAATAGCAATAAGAAGTGAATTAAGAGTGAGTTCGCCAGTTTGTGCGTAGTACGTGCCCATCGTTGCAACTAAACCGAAGAAGACAAATACCGAGAGTTCACCGAATCCAAAGTAACCGTATGGATTCTTTCCACCTGTATATCCCCATGCTGCAGCAATTGCGAGTGCACCCAGAGTGAAGTTTGTAGAGCAAGAATTAACCCAATGACAGCGCCAACGCCAAGTGCAATGTATGCAGCGCTTTTTACGTGATGAGCTGGCGCAGCGCCACTTGCAACAAGGCGCATAGGACCGATTCGATTGTCATCAGTACCTTTCACACCATCTGAATAATCATTTGCGTAATTAACGCCAACTTGAAGCGCCAAACTCACGAGCAAAGCAAGCAGTGCCAATACTGGATCCCAGCTTTCACCGGCGAGAGCGGTTGCAACTGCAACAGGTGCGATAGCGGCAGGCAACGTCTTTGGGCGAGCACCTGCAATCCACTTATTCATTACTCACTCACCAATTTCGCTAGAGAAATACGATCAATTTTTCCAATACCAATCTGAGGAAGTTTATCAAGGAGCAGCACACTCTTTGGTTTTGCATGAGAGCCAATTGATTTTACGAGAACATTTGAAAGTTCAGATTTGATCTTTTCGTCCGTAGATTGAACAGCAATGTGTAATGCCTGTCCCCACTTGCTATCTGGCGCTGAAAACGCAGCAACTAATAAATCCGGAAACTTTCTATTAATCTCCGCCTCAATTGCACTGAGTGAAATGTTCTCACCGCCGCTGATGATTACATCATCTGCTCTTCCAATAACCTGGAGTTTTCCATCAACAATTTTTCCTAAATCCTGCGTGATGAACCATCCGTTTTCTTTTTCAATATCAGCCAAAATAGGTCCAGAGATTTTGATGCGACCATCGGTTGCGATTTCAAATGCAACTCCATCGAGTGCAATGCCATCATAAATACAACCACCGGAGGTTTCAGACATTCCATACGTTGCAACAATGTTAATTCCTGCAGCAACACCTTGTGCGCGAAGATCTTGAGATAGGGATGCGCCACCGACTAGAACTGCTTTGGCGCCTTGCAGATGTTTTAACAAATCCGAATTTTCATTGAGTGCATTAAATAATTGAGTTGGAACAATTGCAGTGAAATCTGCGTGTGGATATGAGCCAACATGATTGCGTAGATCACGGGGCTCTGTTCCTAATTGCATCGCGCGCACCAAAACATTGATGCCAGCAATATGAGTCAATGGCAACAACAATGACCACGTATCGCCTTTAGCCGCTTTGAGAAATTTATTGGATGCTTTGGCACTTGAAGTTAGAGCCGCAGATGTAAGTGCAATCTCTTTTGGCGTTCCCGTGCTTCCACTCGTTGCAACAAGAAGTGAAATATCTGATGGCACTGAAGTGGAATGAACTGGGCCACATCCAAGGGCAGGGCCTTCTGTAGTGAGGGCTTTTTCTAGCGCACTCACATAATCGGCCAGAGTGTGCGTGGGCCCGAGGGTGCGCACTTCTCGATGTGAAGATGTGTCCATTGCCCGCGTAGGCTATCGCTTGTATCGGTAGTGATGTCTGATGGAGGGTTCGTGAGTAAGCCAATCAAGCGTGAATTTGGAAGCCGTGACATTCCTAAATGGAAAGTCGCACTAGGCGGAGAAAATTTCACAGATATTAAATACGAAACTGCTGATGGCATCGCAAAAATCACCATCAACCGTCCAGAAGTACGCAATGCATTTCGTCCGCAAACAATTATTGAATTGCAGAGTGCATTCTCATTAGCGCGCGATAACCAAGAAGTCGGCGTAATTATTTTAACTGGCGAAGGTAGCGAAGCATTTTGTTCAGGTGGCGACATTAGTGTTCGTGGAGATGATGGTTATCTTGGAGAAGACAAACTTGCACAGCAAGGTATTGGACGCCTTAACGTTTTAGATTTACAGGTACAAATTCGCCGTACACCGAAACCAGTAGTTGCAATGGTTGCTGGTTGGGCAATTGGCGGTGGACATGTATTACACGTTGTTTGTGATCTAACAATTGCTGCCGATAACGCACTCTTTGGCCAGACAGGTCCAATGGTCGGTTCATTCGATGGTGGATATGGTTCCGGATTACTCGCTGCAAATGTTGGACAGAAAAAGGCGCGCGAGATTTGGTTCATGACTCGTTCATATGATGCAAAAGAAGCGCTCGCTATGGGATTAGTAAACACAGTTGTTCCAGTTGCTGACCTCGAAGCCGAAACTGTTTCTTGGTGCCGCGAAATGTTGCGCAACTCTCCACTGGCTCTGCGTTTACTTAAGGCAAGCTTGAACGCAGCAGATGACGGACTTGCAGGTGTACAACAATTAGCTGGCGATGCAACACTCCTGTTTTATATGACTGAAGAAGGCCAAGAAGGTCGCGATGCTTATAAAGAAAAGCGCGCACCAGATTTTGGTCAATTCCCTAAGCGTCCATAAATAAATTAAATGCTCGATTCAATCCTCAATAACCTTCGAGTAATTTCGCTCTCCACAAAAACAGATTTTCGTGGAATCAATACACGCGAAGTTGCACTTATTGAAGGCAGCGCTGGATGGGGCGAATTTTCACCATTTATTGAATATGACGAAAACGAATCTATTCCTTGGTTAATTAGCGCTATTGAAGGTGCAACACAGCCTCGCGCAAAAGCCACACGAAAGTATGTAGATATCAATGCAACGCTGCCTGCAGTGGATTCTCGCGCAGAAGTAGAAAACATTCTGTCTTGGTATCCAGGGGCTACAACAGTAAAAATCAAAGTGGGTTCTGGAGCCGAAAAAGATTTAGCTCGCATTAAATTTGTAAACGAAATATTGCCAAACGCTGCACTGCGATTAGATGTCAACGGCGCTTGGGGAGTTGAAGAAGCACTCGAATTTATATATGGATTTTATGATTCATTTGATGAAGATTTATTGCAGTACATCGAACAGCCATGTGCAACGCTGGACGAACTCCGCGAACTTAAAGCCGCATGCATGGTCCCTGTAAAAATTGCGGGCGATGAAGTAATTAGAAAAGCAGAAGATCCATTTGATTTAGATCTAGAAGATGCCGTCGATATTTTGGTTTTAAAAGTTGCACCCCTTGGTGGAATTGAACGCAGTCTTGCATTAGCTGCACACCACCGATTGCCAGTTGTGGTTTCTAGTGCACTTGAAAGCGCAGTTGGTATTGGACATGGAATCCGTCTTGCCGGTGCACTACCAACTTTGGATTTCGCGTGCGGATTAGCTACAGGTCAATTGCTTGCATCAGATATTGCAAACATTCCAATTGAAGGCGGAAAGATGCGCGTTGCAGATGTCACGCCAAGTGAAGCCGCAATGATTGAGTTTGAAGCAAGTGCAGAGCGGACGCAATGGTGGCAAGATCGGGTTCGTAAAACATGGAGTGCAGGTGCGGATGAAGTTATTAGCGAGATGGGGTGGCATTGGTGAGTGAAACCACATCGCTTGCACGCGTCATTGTTCGTCAAATAATTGAAGCCGGTATTACTGATGTAGTAATTTCGCCGGGATCTCGCAACGCCCCATTGAGTTTCGCTTTCTTTGCAGCATCACAAAAAGGATTAATAAAGCTACATACACGTATTGACGAGAGAACAGCCGCCTTTTACGCACTTGGTTTAGCAAAAGCGAGTGGCCGAGCAGTTCCTATTGTCTGCACAAGCGGAACAGCTGTTGCTAATTATCATCCAGCAGTTTTAGAAGCACATCACACAAATACGCCACTCTTAGTTTTAACAGCGG
>JBEAYI010000051.1:0-5626 GCA_041159375.1 Actinomycetota bacterium | reverse complement strand
GCCTGATACAAAATTGCGATTGGTCCTGTAATTGAAACAAAGACAACTAAGAGACCAGAGAAAAAACCTGACCACGATGCAGCGTTAGGTAAGTTCGAAATATTTTTACTTATCGCTCTAAGAGTAGAAATATTTAAACCTTTCTCGTGCACAAATAAAGTAGCCCCGAAGGGATTCGAACCCTCGTAGCTGGCTTGAGAAGCCAGAGTCCTAGGCCGCTAGACGACGGGGCCCTAGTATTTTCAAAAATGATCGCCTGCGGCTTTCATTTTCTTTTACGTACTGTGTTCGCTGGGGTACCAGGACTCGAACCTAGACTTACTGAACCAGAATCAGCAGGGCTGCCAATTACCCCATACCCCAAAATAGGCAGTGCAAAGAATACCGCACCAACTAGAGCGTTAGTGCCGCTGCAATTCGAGCCAGCGAAGCCTCTTTACCAAGTAGTTCCATTGATTCAAATAGTGGTGGTGAAATTGTGCTGCCAGTTGTTGCAATGCGAACTGCGCCAAATGCAATGCGTGGCTTAAGTCCCATCTCCTCAATTAAACATGCACGTAGTGCAGCTTCAATGCTGTCGTGGTTCCATGTTGTTAGTGGTTCTAACTCTTTGAGTGAATGCTTCAAGACATCTTTAGATACATCATCTGTAATCTTAGAAATGCTATCTGCTTCTACGGCAAATTCTTTAACAAATAAGAACTTAAGCATTTGCGGCACTTCATCGAGTTTAACGATGCGCTCTTGAATGATTGGAAGCGCAGCCTTTACAAGTGCGCTCTCGCTATCTGTGCCAGTGATGATGCCCGCCTTTGTTAAGAATGGCAGAGACCACTTCAGGAATTCATCTGGTGTAAGTGCACGAATCTTGTCACCGTTGATCGCTTCAAGCTTTTTCATATCAAAGCGGGCGGGAGATGAGTGAACTTTTTCAACTGTAAATAACTCACAGAGCTCAGCCATTGTGATGTTTTCGCGATCATCACCAGGAGACCAACCGAGAAGTGCTAAGTAGTTACAGATTGCCTCAGGCAAATAACCTTGTTCGCGATACCAAGCAATAGAAACTTCACCGTTTCGCTTAGATAACTTGGCGTTGTCTTGACCCATAACGAATGGTAAGTGCGCAAAAACTGGATAATCCTCTGGCTTAACGCCCATTGCTTGATAGACGCGAATCTGACGTGGAGTTGAAGACAAGAGATCTTCTCCACGCAAAACGTGAGTGACCTTCATCAAAACATCGTCAACAGCAACTGCCAAGGTATAAAGCGGTGAACCATCTGCACGAACTAAAACAAAGTCCGGTACGAACTTGTGATCAAAGGAGACTTCCCCGCGAATCTCATCGACAAATGTTGTTGATCCATCTGGCATACGCATGCGAACAACTGCTTCGCGACCTTCTGCTTTATAAGCAGCAATTTTTTCTGCAGATAAATCTCGGCACTTTCCGTCATAACCAGGTGCAACATTTGCCGCGCGTTGTGCTTCGCGGGTTGCTTCTAATTCAGCTGGCGTGCAATAGCAGTGGTAGGCATCTTTTTGATCTAAGAACTTTTGTGCCCACTCTGCATAAATATCTAGACGTTGTGATTGAAGGTATGGGCCGTTATCTCCGCCAACTTCAGGACCTTCATCCCAATTAAGTCCAAGCCACTTCAACGTATCAATTGCAGCTTGAATGTATTCATCCGTTACGCGCGTAGTGTCTGTGTCTTCGATACGAAAGAGGAATGTTCCGCCAGTGTGACGCGCATACGCCCAATCAAATAAAGCGGTACGAATGTTTCCTACGTGTAGATCACCAGTTGGAGATGGCGCAAAGCGAACTTTTACTTTTTTAGCCACGTGCGCTCACTCGATTCGTTAACTCGCCTAAACCTTCGATGGCAACAGTAACTGTGCCTTGCGGTTGTAGTGGCCCAATACCTGCAGGTGTTCCAGTAAGAATTACATCTCCAGGCAATAGCGTCATTACTTGTGAAACAAATTGAACTATTTCTGGGATTCCAAAGATCATCTGATTGAGGCGAGCGTCCTGCTTTTGGTCTTCATTTACTTTCGCAGTGATTCTTTGGTTGCCTGGTACAAAGTCTGTATCAATCCAGGGTCCGATTGGGCAGAAAGTGTCAAAGCCTTTTGCACGGCTCCACTGTCCATCTTTTTTCTGCAAATCACGAGCAGTCACATCATTGGCCACTGTGTAACCAAAAATTACGTCATTGACTCGCTCGCGGGGAACATCTTTACAAATGCGTCCGATAACAATTGCTAGTTCTGCTTCGTGGTCTACACGTTCTGACATAGATGGCCACACGATTGTGTCCATTGGGCCAATGACAGATGTATTTGGTTTCAAGAAAATGATTGGTTCGCTAGGTACTTCTGAATTCATTTCAGCGGCATGGTCTGCGTAGTTCTTTCCAATGCAGACAACTTTGCTGCGTGGAATAACCGGGGCTAATAGACGAACATCAGATAGCTGAGTAACCGCACCAGTTTTGCTCACACCGGCATAAATTGGATCGCCAGCGATTACTGAGATGTTTGTTCCATCTTCTTCGAGCAAGCCAAATAGAGGATCAGTACCTAATCCAGAGTTTGGTCCAGGAGAAAATCGAACAATGCGCATTGCTTAATTGTATCGGGGTGATTAGCCATTGGCTAAAGCGTAGAAATTTCCCCGTTATCTGCGCAATAAAAGACCGTAGCGCTAGCAGAAAAATCACGGAGAGCGCCAGCCTTACTTGGTTTGTCTCCAACAACTACAACACTTTCAATTCCTGAAATTCCTGACGCCATAGCTACAGTGAATACGGAATCGCACGCATCTAAAGACAGGGATGGAGTTGAGATATTTACTGCTACGTATGTACGGCCAGTGTTATCGCGAAGCGCTGCGGCTTGTTTTGCGCCACTGCGTTTTAGTGTTGCAGATGCAAGCGTCGCTAACTTTTGGTCTTCGGCGTTACTAAAGGTTGTCATCGCCAGCGCTTTCCTTCTCGATTAATACGCTGCTAATTCTACGACGTCGGCCAACAGGGCGCTCGGATGTAATTAAGTATTGCCCAACTGTGATCGTGCTGCCAGCAATAGGTACGCGGCCAAGTTTTTGCGCCATCAAGCCACCGATTGTGTCTACATCTTCAAAGTCTTCTTCTGAAATTTCAATGCCTAACTCATCAGCTAAATCTTCAATGTGAAGCGTTGCCTTCGCGCGCGCTTTGCCCTCTGAAATCCATGTGAATGCTTCAACACCATCATCGAATTCATCAGCAATTTCACCGACGATTTCTTCCAGAATATCTTCGATAGTAATAATGCCTGCTGTCCCACCGTATTCGTCTACAACGATCGCAAGGTGAATCTGATCCCGCTGCATCTCTTTAAGTAAATCCGCAGCAATCTTGCTCTCTGGAACGAAGGTTGCCGGACGCATGTGTTGTTCAACGCGTTCATTGTTTTCGGCATCGTGATGATCAAGTGTGCGCTTTGCTAAATCTTTAACGTAAGCGATTCCGATGATTTGATCAAGACTCTCGCCGATTACCGGAACTCGTGAGAAGCCAGAGCGAAGAGCGAGGGAGAGCGCTTGGCGAAGTGATTTGTCTTTTTCAATCCAAACCATGTCAGTACGTGGAACCATTAATTCGCGCACCAATGTGTCACCGAGTTCGAAAACTGAGTGAATCATTTCGTGTTCATCAGATTCTACGAGTCCGCGTTCGTGTGCTTGATCCACTAAATCGCGTAACTCTGCTTCATTCGTAAATGGACCGGTTCTAAAGCCAACACCGGGAGTAATTGCATTTCCGATAGCAATCAACAGTTTTGTTACTGGACCCAAGATGAATGCAAGAAAGAATGCAACGCCGATACCTGCGCGCGCCCATGTGTGTGGGTGTTGTTTACCAATTGTGCGAGGACCTACTCCAACAACAACGTAAGAAACAATCACCATTATTAATACAGTCAGGGACATCGCTTGCGCAGATGGATAATTTCGAAGCAAGATTGATGCCAGCAATACAGTCGCTGTTAATTCGCATGTTTTGCGAACAAGCAAAATAACATTGAGATACTTGGCTGGCTGCAAGCTAAATTTGCGGAGTAACTCTCCCCCGCGCTTGCTTTCAAGCTGTTCAATTAGGACGCGAGAAATAGAAGTTAAAGCTGATTCTGTTGCAGCAAGAAAACCAGCGAAACCTAAGAGAAGAATGATGGCCGCAATTGCATAAGGACTCATTGCATCTCCTCCCATTCACTCACGATTGCTTCTTGCAGCGCAAACATAACTTTTTCATCATCTAAATCTTCGTGGTCATATCCAAGAATGTGCAGCAAACCGTGTGTGGCAAGAATAAAGATTTCATGGTTTGTACTGTGTCCAGCTTTTACGGCTTGATCCTCTGCAAAGCGTGGCGAGATAACAATGTCACCAAGTGTTACAGCCTCACCATTTTCTGGCATATCCATTGGAAATGAGAGAACATCAGTGCTTCCGGGAAGATCCATCCATTTAACGTGAAGCTCTTCCATCTCTTTGTCATCAATAAAAGTGAGATTGAGATCGCACTCTGGGTGCAACTCTAATTTGCCGTATGCAAAATTAAGTAGGGAGAGACATTTATCGCTAGGGACTAATTGTCCAGAGCGATTAGTGATTTCGATTGTCATGTGTTTCGAATAGGCCTTGGGATTTGCTTAGTTTCATCAAAAGTTGCGTACGCAGTAACAATGTCACCGATTAGGCGGTGGCGAACAACATCTTCTGCGGTTAATTCTAAGAAAGCGATGTCGTCGATGTCATTGAGAATATTGCGGACTACGCGTAATCCTGAGTGAGCAGAGTTGGGAAGATCCACCTGAGTTACATCGCCTGTAACAACCATCTTTGAACCAAACCCTAGGCGAGTGAGAAACATCTTCATCTGTTCTGGAGTTGTGTTCTGCGCTTCATCCAAAATTACGAAGGCATCATTGAGTGTTCGACCGCGCATATAGGCAAGCGGTGCCACTTCAATTACTCCTGATTGCATTAAACGTGGAATTGAATCTGGATCAATCATGTCGTGTAGCGCATCAAAGAGCGGACGTAGATACGGATCAATTTTCTCACTCAGCGTTCCTGGCAAGAATCCCAGGTGTTCACCCGCTTCAACGGCTGGTCGAGTAAGAATAATTCTATTTACTTTTTTATTTTGAAGCGCAGAAACTGCTTTGGCCATCGCTAGGTATGTCTTACCAGTACCAGCAGGACCGATTCCAAAAGTAATTGTGTTCTCTTCTATTGCTTCAACATAGCGTTTTTGATTCGCTGTCTTTGGTCGAATTGTGCGGCCACGATTACTCACGATGTTGAGTGATAAAACTTCGGCTGGATGTTCCTGTGGCTCTTGTGAAAGCATCGCAAGAGAACGCGAAACTGCATCCGTTGTTAGCGCTTGTCCTGAACGAATTACTACCAATAATTCAGCAAATAACTTTTCAACTTGGCCACATTCGGCGTGCGGACCGCGCAATGTAATTTCATTTCCGCGAACTGTTATTGCAACGGAAGGAAAAGCTGCTTCTACGATTCGTAGGTTGTCATCATGCGTACCAATTAAGGCCACCATTGAAA
>JBEAYI010000050.1:0-5756 GCA_041159375.1 Actinomycetota bacterium | reverse complement strand
AATAATCCACCGAAGAGTGAGTAGAGCAAGAACTTCACAGCAGCAGCTGATCGCTCACCGCTTCCGTAGCCACCAATGAGGAAGTAAACCGGTACCAACATTGCTTCGAAGAAGACATAGAAGAGGAAGACATCAGTTGCTGCAAAGACGCCAAATGACATTGTTTGTAAAACTAAAATCAAAATGTAGAAAGTCTTAGTGCTCCAACGACCACCTTCGGATTCATTCCATCCTGCCAAGACAACAATTGGAGTAAGAAGCGCGGTCATAAGGATTAAGACAAGCGCAATGCCATCAACGCCAACTGCATATTTGATGCCAAATGCCTTGATCCAGTCATAACTTTCAACAAATTGCAGAGCAGTGTTGGAACGCTCAAATTTGGTTGTCATAAAGATCGTTGCAACTGCTGCAATAAGAGTTGTAACTAGAGCAAATTGTTTAGCGAGTAGTGATTTGCTCTGTGGCAGCGTTGCAATAAGTGCGGCGCCAAGTAGTGGAATCGCCATAATCAGCGTTAAATAGTTCATAGCGTCACCGCCCAAATCGCTGCAATTAAGGCTATTGCGCCAATAACAATGAGTGCTGCGTAGCTACGAACGAAACCAGTTTGTGAGCTGCGAAGTGCGGCGCCAGATCCAAGAGTTGCGGCTGCAACACCACGAACAGTGCCATCAACTACGACGTCATCTGTCTTAACTATTAAGCGAGTAAGCGCTTGTCCTGGGCGCATGAATACGCTTTCGTTGAAGTCATCTTGTAACAAGTCGCGGCGTGCAATTCGAGTAAATATCGAAACATTTGTTGGCGCTGTATCTGCAACTGGTCCCCGGCCGTACTTAAACCATGCAAATGATGCACCGATAATTACGACAGTGAGCGCCATTAATGAAATGACAACAGGTGGCAATATCTCTGGACCATGACCTTCGTGTGCATGAAAGAGTGGTTCAAGCCAATGAACGAGTGCTTCGCCGCGTGCAAGTAAGAATCCTGAAGTAACAGAACCGATGGCAAGAATTCCCATTGGTAGCAACATTAAAAATGAAGATTCATGCGGCGGATTATTGATGTCATAACGCGGTGTTCCGGCAAATGTAAGAATCATTACGCGGGTCATATAGAAGGCAGTAAGGGCTGCACCAAAGAGGGCGATTGAACCGATAAGGATTCCCTTTATTCCACCAGAATAAAACGCGGTTTCAATGATTTTATCTTTTGAATAGAAGCCAGCAAATGGTGGAACACCCAAAATAGCTAAGTATCCAAGTCCAAATGTTGCAAACGTAACCGGCATGAAGTGTCGGATACCACCGAACTTGCGCATATTTACTTCATCACCAGTTCCGTGCATAACTGAACCTGCTCCAAGGAACATTCCAGCCTTAAAGAATCCGTGAGTAAGCAAGTGCATGATTGCGAATGCATAACCAACTGGTCCAAGACCTGTTGCTAAAACCATGTAACCGATCTGAGACATTGTTGAAGCAGCCAGTGCCTTCTTAATGTCATCTTTAGCAGTACCGATAATTGCTCCGAATAGAAGTGTTATTGCGCCCACGATTACAACGAGCAACTGTGCAGTTGGGGCAGCATCGAAAATAAAGTTAGAACGTGTAATTAAATAGACACCAGCTGTAACCATGGTCGCTGCGTGGATCAACGCTGAAACTGGTGTTGGACCTGCCATCGCATCGCCAAGCCATGCCTGCAATGGGAACTGCGCTGATTTTCCAGTTGCTGCTAACAACAACATAAGGCCAATTGCAGTGAGTGCTCCTTGTGAAGAACCTTCCGCTGCTTCTTGAACACCGATAAATGAAACGGTTCCCATCGTTGCAAAAGCAATCATGATTGCAAATGAAAGTCCCATGTCGCCAACGCGGTTCGCAATGAACGCTTTCTTTGATGCAGTTGCATACGCAGGTTTTTGATTCCAGAAACCAATAAGTAGGTAAGAGGCTAAACCAACGCCTTCCCATCCAACGTACAGGTTGAGATATGAATCGCCCATAACCAATAACAACATCGCTGCGATGAAGAGATTGAGGTAGGCAAAGAATCTGCGACGATCTTTATCGTGATCCATGTACGCGATTGAATAAATATGAATCAGCGTTCCAACACCCGTAATAAGTAGTACGAAACAAATCGATAGCTGATCAAGTAATAAACCAGCGTCTACATTGAATGAGCCGACTGAAATCCAAGTAAATAACTTTTGAGTAACCGCGCGATTTTCTGCATCACGGCCGAGCATCTCGTAAAACTGAACCGCACCCAAGACAAATGACATTGCTGACATCGCTGTTGCAAACAAGTGGCCCCAACGATCAGCACGGCGGCCAGCGAGTAACAAAAGCGCAGAGCCAAAGAGCGGCAGTGCGATGAGATAAACAAGCCCGTTATTTACCAACATTTTTATCGTCTCAACAAACTAGCATCATCGACAGATGCTGATCGGCGAGAACGATAGATAGTCACAATAATTGCAAGACCAACCACAACTTCACAGGCTGCAACCACCATCGTGAAGAAGGCAACAACTTGGCCATCTAGATTTCCATTCATACGCGCAAAAGTTACGAATGAAAGATTTGCAGCGTTAAGCATTAATTCAATGCACATGAAGACAACGATTGCGTTTCGACGAACTACAACACCGATGGCTCCGATTGTGAAAAGGAGAGCGGAGATATACAGATAGTTAGTTGGATTCATTACTTCTCCTCCGTAACTTCTGTATTGACCTGATCAAGTTGGAATTGAGATGAATCGATCATGTCGCCACGAGTGCGAAGAGTTTCAGAAATTGATGCTGGCGCAGGAGTTCCATCAGGCAAAAGCGCTGGAACATCTACAGCGTTGTGGCGAGCAAAAACTCCAGGACCAGGAAGTCCCGCAGCTGTTGCTAGTGAACCTGAACGGAAACGTTGTTCTGAAAGATCACGTTGTGTAGAGCGAGGCACTTCGCGCTGATGATGTGCAAGAACCATCGCGCCCATTGCAGCAGTGATCAAAAGCGCAGAGACAGCTTCGAATGGAAAGACATATGTTGAAAACAATTGGTAAGCCAAGCCTTCAACGTTTCCTGCAGCATTTGCTTGATCAAGACCAACAGATTCACGGCCTAATGTGGCGCGACCGATTAGTGAAACCATTAAGCCACCAAAACCAATTGCTGCAGTAATTGCAATTGGTCGCAATCCGCGAATTGTTTCGGTGAGTGAGTCAGATGCATCAACACCGACGAGCATCAAAATAAATAAGAAGAGCATCATTACTGCGCCTGTATAAACAACAATTTGGACAATGCCCAAGAAGAGTGCGCCTTGTGCAATATAGAAAAACGCGAGAGTAATCATTACCCAAGCGAGTAAGAGTGCAGAGTGAACTGCTTTCTTAACAAGGAGCATTCCAAGGGCAGCAACAACTGCCAATGGACCCATGATCCAAAATAGAACGGACTCTGGCATTACTTATTCACCTCTTGTGATGGATGAGCTTCTGGAACTTCACCACGGTAATAAGTGTGGTGATCTGCTTCTGGATACATTGGATGCGGTGGCATCAACATTCCTGCACGCAGTGGAGCTAGCAAATCTTCTTTTTCAAAGATCAAACTTGAGCGAGAGTTATCTGCAAGTTCGTATTCGTTTGTCATTGTTAGCGCACGAGTTGGGCACGCTTCAATGCAAAGACCGCAGAAAACACAACGTAAATAATTAATTTGATAAACCTTGCCGTAGCGTTCACCTGGAGACATACGGTTTTCATCGGTGTTATCTGCGCCTTCAACATAAATCGCATCCGCCGGGCATGCCCATGCGCAGAGTTCGCAGCCAATGCATTTTTCTAAACCATCTGGATGGCGATTGAGTTGGTGGCGACCATGAAAACGTTCTTGTGTTGGAGCCTTTACTTCAGGATATTCAACAGCAAGTGTCTTCTTAAACATTGTGCGGAAGGTGAGCCAAAAACCTTTGAGTTGTGCAGGAAGCGAGGATGGACCCTCATTAACAACTGGTGTGAATTCAACGTTGTTAACATCAACATCTTTAGAAGCCTTTGGCTCTAATTGATCAGACACGATCGCTCCCCTTGTTTGGTAACTCTGGAACCGCAAAATCTGGTTTAGATAGTGTCGGACGTGGAGTGTTCTTCTTTTTCTTCTTTGCGTTATCAAATGCCACATTCACAAACATGACGATTGCAACGACGATTCCTGAGAAGATCAATAAGCCTGTGCGTGAAGTTCCTTGTTGTGAAAGCAAACGTAGTGTTGCAACAACCAAAATCCAGAATAGTGAAACTGGAATGAGAACTTTCCAACCAAATTGCATGAATTGGTCGTAACGCATGCGTGGAAGTGTTCCGCGCAACCACACGAATAAGAAGAAGAACGCAGCAACCTTTGCAAAGAACCAGATAGCTGTGAACCAGCCACCGAGCCAGTTTTCAGTAAATCCAAGTCCTGGAGGTGCGTGGTATCCACCCAGGAAGAGTGTTGTTGCAAGTGCTGAAACGCCAACGATGTTTACGTATTCAGCCAAGAAGAAGAGTGCGAATTTGAGTGATGAATACTCGGTGTGGAACCCACCAACGAGTTCGCCTTCTGCTTCAGCTAGGTCAAATGGTGCACGGTTTGTTTCGCCAACCATTGAAATTGCATAAATAACAAATGATGGGAATAGAACAACTGCGAACCACCATTGACCTTGCGCAGCGACGATCTCGGATGTGGACATAGAACCTGAGTAGATAAATACTGAAACGAGTGAGAGTCCCATCGCAACTTCATATGAGATTACTTGTGCACTTGATCGCAAGCCGCCGAGAAGTGGATATGTAGATCCTGAAGACCAACCTGCAAGAACAATTCCGTAAACACCAACAGATGCGACAGCAAGAACGTATAGAACTCCAACTGGAATATCAGTCATTTGCATAACTGTTTGGTGTCCGAAGAGCGAAACCTGACCAGTAACTGGAATAACCGCGAAGGCCATGAAACATGTTGTCGCACTAATAATTGGAGCAAGAATAAAAATGATTTTATCTGCAGCAGCCGGAATCAAATCTTCTTTCAGAGCTAACTTCACACCGTCAGACAAGGATTGAAGTAAACCAAGTGGACCAACTCTGTTTGGACCTGGGCGCTCTTGCATACGAGCAACGATGCGGCGTTCAGCCCAGATTGCCAAAAGAGTAAGTACAACGCACGTAGCGAAGACGAGAAGGCCTTTAACCAAAATTATCCAACCTGGATCTGTTGCTATTAACTCCGAGTTACTCACGCCTTCACCACCTTTACTACTGCGCCATGTGCATTTCCGAGTTTTGCTAGGAGTTCTGATCCGCGTGAATTACGTGGAGCCCAGACTGCATCATCGTGAATATCCTCTACGAGAACTGGAAGAAGAACACTGCCTTGCGCATTTGAAATAGAGATCTGATCACCAGTTTTTACACCGATTGCACTTGCGCGCTTTGGAGAAATAACAGCCACAGTTTGACGCGCAGTTCCTGCAAGATTTTCTTCACCCTTTTGTAGAGTTCCAAGATCAAGCAGGCGACGCCAAGAAGTTATTAGTGCTTCATCTGCTGCAAGTGTGGCTGCACTGCGCGCAGGCGTTGCAGTAAATGGTGCACGAGCGCCATCCCATGGACCAAGGGATGCAATTTCGCGAGCAGCTGCAGAAACAGTTCCGAGTGAAATTGTTTTGCCGAGTGCATCTGCAATCATTGAAAGTATT